>CAJFOH010000257.1 GCA_904395845.1 uncultured Lachnospiraceae bacterium | reverse complement strand
GTTTCTTGTACATATCCCATGTCGTCCTTAGCCTCGTAAAAAGTTGGCTTGTACTCTAAAGTTGCACCACCTTGGATATATCCCAACAAATTAGCGTCTGTGCAAATCGTTTCTTTTTCCGGTAGAGTTCCATCAAACTCTAAACAATATAATTTTCCAGAACCTAAACGGATGATTTCTGTTTTACTCATTTGTTATCACTCCTTTTTCAATATAAGAAAAATCGTAAATCACTTGATATAGTTGTTCGTCAGTCAACCTATATCTTTCTTGTTTTGTGTACTCAACGCCCAACAAATCAAAAACATGTTCTAAAGCTAGTTCTTTTTGACTATCAGGCGTGTATTGATACATTTCTATCGTGATATCATGCTCTTTAATTAAATTGATATTGTCGCCACCGCGACATTCGTAAGAGTCATGATACACGCAGTATGTTTCTTTAGGTGGTTGTAAGAAACATGTTTCTCTAAATGTCTTATTTTCGATAAAACCTGCTTGGGTTAAAATATCACGTACCATTTTTTGTAATTTCCTCTACCTTTTTCTCGAACTCTGGTATAACTTCATCAACCGCATTTGATAAGAAGTTAGTACCTTTTACGCGTCCACCATTGCGTGATTGGTGACCGTTGTTAATCAAGTGTGTTAAGCGATAATCATTACTCTTTACATACCATATTTTTTCTAATTGTTTCGGCGTTTCTGTGGTTGTTTTTGAGGTGATGTTATCTTTGTAATGTTTTTTACGCTTTCCAATCGGTGCATTCGCTTTGGTTTTATCGACCAATTTTTTAGTTGCACTTTTCACTTCTTTTTTTAAACCTTTTGTGACATCTTCGCTATAATCAAGCAACGCTTCATTAATCACAGCGCTCAAATCTTGATATTTGACTTTCATGTCGCAACACCTGTAAATTTGATTGTTTGATGTTGTTCTTGGAAATCGTCGTAATCAATGATGTTGTAAGCGTGATTGTTGTATATAATGCGATATATCGTTGTGTTTAGCTCGATTTCTTGAAGGTTTTTAAAATATCTAACTACAAATGTTTTTGTAACGCTTGAACGCTCTACACCTGCATTTAGATACTCTTTTGAAGTGTTTTTGTTGATATACGCATGAAGTTTATAAATATCGCTCCACGCCTCTGTTTCTGGGTCTAATTTTTGAATAATGATAGGTTTATCAAATATCATCTACATCACTCATTTCTAGTCTTAGTTGTTGAGAAAAGTCACGAATTAAGCGCCTTACGTTGCCCGACACTTTCTCGCTTGTACCTCTATTCGAATAAAGGTCTTCAACAACCATTAACGCTAATTCTTCCGCTCTAGGGTCGTCAACGGGGTAATTAGCCCCAAGCGACCCCTTCAAATGAGCGTCCGCAACTTTGATACAGCGATTGACTTTTTGTGTTATCTGCTCGTCTGCATAATCAATACATAAATGTGCTAGCGCGTCTTGTAATGTAATCATATTACTTAGCGCGTGCTTTTGCGCTTGCTACTGCTGTAGCTGTGTCTAATTGACCAAAAAATACTGCTTGTGTGTCGAACACTTTTGTATCATGACGTTCAGTCGCGCGAATGATGTATAGATCTTCTTCAAATGCGTTTAATACACCGATTGAAGCTGTATCACTCGCTTTCATTTGCAACACTTGACGATTAAAATGTTTTACACCTTCAAACACATCACCAATGAAAAAAGGGATTTTAGTTGTATCGTTTGCTAAAATTTGGTTAGGCACTACAACTAATGGGATACGTGTTGACCCTGCTGTCAAAATTTTCTGCATTGGGTCTACAGGTGAAGCTTGTAACAAGTATTTACCGTCGTTATCTTTTAAATGGTCTAGCAAGTCTAAACCGCTATCATTCGTGATAATAATTGAAGTAGGTTTATATGCTTGTCCTAAATCTACGTTTAAAATAGTTTTAATACTGTCAATAGGGTTTGTAGCGTCAATTTCTTTTGTGGTGAATGATTTTAACGCATTTGTTACGACGCGGTTTCCTGTTGCGACTGATTGTCTTGCAATCCATTGCGACAACACATCTACGATATTAGCGTCACTATCGTTCACAAGTTCCATAGTCGCAGGATAGTAACCCCCATACTTTTTCACTTTGTAATTCATTTTTTCGAATTTCGGTAACTTCCCCTCTGTAATTTTTGCACCTTCGCCGACTTCGGTAAACCCTGTAATTTCTGCACGTTTTTGGAATACGCGTGAACCACTTTCGTATGAAGTTGTTTGAACATCAACATATTGTAATAAACTTAATTCAGCGCGCTTATACTCGTTGATTTTTGTTTGAATATCTTGTGGTACTGTGTAACCACCATCACCAGGAACACCCTCGCTCATGGTCGCTTTGAAACCGGTACGAACCGCTTTAGCAAATTCTTTAGTATGATCGATTTCTTTTGTTTCTGGCGTTTCTTTCTCGTCTGGCATGCCTGCAAACATTTTTT
>CAJFOH010000256.1 GCA_904395845.1 uncultured Lachnospiraceae bacterium | reverse complement strand
TATTACATTACTTTCATTTCCTTGTACTTCAGAAATTGTATATTGATACGTTCCTATGGTATCGTAGGTAATTTCATTAAATACAATGGTTCCATCTTTTTGATTGGAAACAGTTTCTAATACTGCCCCTGTTTTATCTTTTAATTGGAAACTAAATTGCCCTGCCTTTAATTCACCATTTTTCAATAATTTAACAGCACCTAATGTAACAGAGGTTGGCTGTGGCTCATAAATATTTACAAATTCTAAATGATTTATAATATCCCCATTTGTATTTTTTAATGTGGTAGTTGTTTGTAATTGACCATTGTTATCCACTACATCAACTGTTACTACATACACTTCTTTGCTATAAGTAATGCCAGTTTTTCCATTATCTACTTCAGAAACACGATATTCATATTTTCCTGCTTTTGTAAATGCTTGTTCTGGAAATGCAAATACAAACTGCCCATTTTCATCGTTACTTACTTGAGTTTGCTGTGGAATTGGCATACCATTTAATGCACTTTCTTCCTTTTGACCATTCAAAGAATCTTTTTCTATTACAAATTCAAATTCATTTGCTTGTAATGCTCTACTTTCTAATACTTTTGTACCTGTAACTGAAGTAGTCGTTGGTGTTGGAGTATATTGATTAACAAAGGTAATTGATGATTCTTTATTTTGTAACTCCCAATCTAATTGCATAACTCCATTATTATCTGTAATATGAGCAACAACAGTATAACTTTGCTTATCATAAGTAATATTCCCATCATTTCCTACTACCTCAGATACAACAAATGTATAATCTCCGATTTCATTGAATGTAATAGCATTTTGACCAAATGAGAAGTACCCTCTGGAAGAATTTACTGCTTCTAATTGTTTCTTATTATCTTTAAGTACAATATCTCCTCTGTTTATAGCTTCTAATGTTTCATTTGTAGGAGTTAATGAAAATGTAAATTCTCCCATATTCATTTGACGTCCTTCTAATATTTTTTGTCCCCTTATTGTTCCTGATACAGAAATTGGATTGTAACGATTTTCAAATGTAATTGCCCCTTGTGGCTTATCTTCCCTATCTAAAATCTCTGTGCTAACAATGACTAATTGCCCTTTTCCATTATCTTCTACTACATAAGTAATGGTATATATTTCATCATCATAGCTAATGCCACTAATTATCTCTGTTGGAAGTCCTTCAAGCTTACTATCTAATTCCTTTACTGTATAGGAATAGGTACCTGCCTTTGTAAATGTGATTCCATTAAATATAAAAGAACCATCTGCTTGATTTGTTACTATGTTATCACCTGTAATCATTTGGTTAGATGCTTCATCTTCCCCAGTAATTTTAAAATAAAAATCTCCTGCTTGTAATGTATAATTTCCATCTTCTACTACAACAGTTTTTGTTCCATTTATCTGTGTAGATACTGGTTCTGTATAATAAGCATTATGGAAAGTTACTCCGTTTGCTCCTGTTCCTTGTTCGATTTGATAAGAAATATTGCTGCTTAATGTACCATTGTTATCATCAGTAACTTCCACAGTAACAAGGTAAGAAGTTGCATCATAAGTAACTCCCTCTTTTTGTACTCCATCTTTTTGTGGATTTTCATCAGCTGGTAACACTTCTTTAACACGATATACATACACTCCTTTTTTATCAAACTTCATTGGTGAAAAGGCAAATGTACTATCTGCTCCATTTACTACTGTATTTGGACTTGAAATTGGCATTGTATTAAGAGCATTGCTATTTGTATCACCATTTGCTGATACTTTTTCCATAATAAAACTAAATTCTCCAGCTTGTAATTCACGTCCTGAAAGATTTTTTGTACCGCTAATAATAACATCTACTGGGTCTGGCTTATATTCATTGGTAAATGTTAATGAACCAGCTATTGTTGTAGTTGTTGCTACCTGTGCTGTTCCGTCTACATTTCCTTTTGCTGTCACTGTAACAATTGCCACATGGGTATCATTTTCTATCTTAGGAATTTCTCCTGCAACTTCACTTACCTTAAATTCATATTCTACGGTTTCATTTGCTAAAATACCTGTTAATTGAATAGGAAATGTAAATGTATGGTTTGGTGTATCTGCTGTTACAATGCTTTCTACTAGAATGATTTTTCCTTCTTCAATGGCTTTTGTAGTAGCATCATTGTTGGACTCTAGCCGGAATATAAAACTATCTGTATCTAGCCAATCTCTTCCTAGTAATATTTTTTCTCCTTCAATGCTTGTTGTTCCACTTGCACTATAGTAGTTTGTAAATACTATATTTGTTACATTTGGATTTGTGTCAGTAGCATATGTATAAGACGGTGTCAATGTTCCAGTTCCATTATCTGTCATCGTTACTGTTACTGTGTAAATCGTATCATCATAAACAATTCCACTAATTGCACCTTGACCTGCTTCCATTTCACTGACTGTAAAAGTATAACTTCCTTCTTCTTTAAAGGTAATTGGCTGAAATTCAAACGTGTTTGCTGTGGTAGAACCATCTACTCCACTAACAACAACTTCTGTGTACTGTGGCATTTCAATGATATTTGAATTTATTTTTTCTTTTGTTTCTTCTG
>CAJFOH010000255.1 GCA_904395845.1 uncultured Lachnospiraceae bacterium | reverse complement strand
TGTACATTTACGATTGTTGTACTTAACTTCATCAGTTAAAGCTGTTGTTAAATCAATATCGCCATCACGTCCATCAACACTAATATAGTTCGTTTTTGGGGTAGGGATGGGGCATGACTTTTCGGTCATGATCAACCCCCAATCTTTAAACGTGTGATATTTTCCAAATTGTACACCACGCATGTTATACACCTCTTTCCTTTAACTTCAACTGTAATGCCATGCTCTCATCATATTTCGATGTTGTAGCACCTACTAATTCTCCACTGTCTAATATGATTTGTTTTTTGGATGCGTCTACTAAAATAGGCATGTACTCTTTAAATGATGTTAACAATTCACCTAACAAACTAGATTGACTAGGTTCTGTTTGCCCTTTGAACGTCGAATTAATACGTCTATCAATTGTAATACCGTTCAAATCTTTAGGGGTTTCAGTCAATTCATCAACAAGACCACCCATTGCATTTATAGGCATGTCTGCACCTTTTTCAATACCTGCTCCAAGCCCTTCACTGATGGGCATACCTACCTCATCACGAATCAACTTAGAAGGTGAGTTGATTTTGAATACACTTTTAAAACCGCTAACAACACCATCAACAAAACCGCCGATTTTATCTGTCAACCATCCCCACATACTAGAGATACCATTCCACAACCCCTCTACAATACTTTTTCCAATACTTAACAGCTGTCCTGGTAATGCTTTAATTTTGTTTATAAAATTGCTTATAAAGTTGCTTGCAATTTGTACACCTTTTGATACTAATTGACTACCCCAATTTGCCACATTAGAAATCGCTCCCGTGATTGCGTTCCATATTTTGCTTGGTAGACTTGTAAGCGTTGTTACAACTGTACTCACCATACCGCTAATCTTTTCTTTTGCGGTATTAAAAATCTGTGTACCCCAATCTTTTACCTTACCTACAGCCCCTGTAATAGCGTTCCATATCTTCGTTGGGAGTTCTTTTAAGTAGTTAATTACAGTTGTAATCGTGCTTGTAATTTTCTCTTTTGCAGTGTTAAAAATCTGCGTACCCCAATTTTTTACATGGTCTATAGCGCCTAGAATTGCGTTCCATATTTTTCCCGGAAGTTGAGTGAACCACGTCACAACGCCGCTTATAAAATTCGGCACATCTGTAGTTATAAAATTAACTAAACCAACCCCAAAATTAGCAATGTGACCCAAAATTTGACCGATAAAAACCCCTATTTTTTGAGGCAAAGTGTTAAACCATGTTATGACGTTTTGAATCCATGCCGGGATTGTTTCTGTAAAAAAAGAAATAATACCATTCCATAAATTTGTAAAAAATTGACCGATTGCGTTACACATCTCGTTAAATCGCGTTTTTACGTCTTCAATCCATGCCGGGATTGTTTCTGTGAAAAATGAGACGATACCATTCCACATGCCAGAAAAAAACTGCCCTATCGAGTTGCATAATTCAGCTGTGCTAGTTTTCCAACCTTCCCACCACTCGGGGATGGTTTGGGTGAAGAACACAGAAAGCGCATCCCAACAGACTCGAAAAGCACCAACGAGCGCATCCCATAAACCTATCCAAAAATTTCGAAATTCTTCGCTTGTGTTCCACAAGTAGATAAAACCTGCGACTATCCCAACGATTACCCCCGCAATCCAAACAGCAGGACACGCCCACATAGTCACGTTTAAGGCGGTCATAGCCATATTCACACCGTTAATAAGACTTTGGATACCAAATGCGACCGCCATAGCTGTAAATGCCCCAGCAAGTGCAAGAGTTGTTACTTTTACTACGTTCATAGCGGCAGGATGTTCTTTTAGCCATCCTAATAAATCCATAAAACCATTTGCGACTTCAATAATAAGAGGCGCTATCGCCTTTAGTGCTTCGTTTTTCATTTCTGTGATTGCGTTGTTTACCGGTGCCATGGCTTCGCCTAGTTCTGCTTGTGTTTCTTTTAACTCTAACTCTGCGTTATTTGCTTCGATAATACTTCCTGCGACCTCGTCATACGTTGCTTTGCTTTCTCCGTACGTTTCATTAAGCAAGC
>CAJFOH010000254.1 GCA_904395845.1 uncultured Lachnospiraceae bacterium | reverse complement strand
TCAATGAACTTCTTGAGAAGAAAAAGCAAGGTGTTAATGTACAAATAATTGTTGACGCAGATGAGATTAATCGAAAAGGCGGTATTGAATACGAAAAGCATTTCGAATCTTATAGAATGCCATTAAAAGGCTATTTTGATAATATCGTACATCATAAGTTTTGCGTTATAGATTTTGAAACTGTGGTCCATGGCTCATACAATTGGACTAGGAAAGCGCAGTATAATAGGGAAACGTTAGAAGTGGTTAATAGCAGAGAACAGGCTGCAAAGTTTGCAGATGAGTTTATTGCATTAAAAACTCGTTCGGTCTGGTAAGGTGGGTTCAAAATTGGCTCTATCGTTAAAGGGTTCGTGGATATGTTCCCTTGAACAGATAGGTGGATATGACGTACTTACTAACGTATCGTTCCATGTGGAGACTGTAGTATTGATGTCTAGAGTTGAGAAGTAGAACCTGAAAAAGCCTTGATTTCAAGGGGTTTTGGCACTTTTGTGATTTTGAAATCTTGGATATGTTCCTAGCAAAAATCCTACGAGGGAACATATCTACTGAAAATTTGTGAAAAAAGTGTGTAAGGTTGTAACCTTGGATTAGATGTCAGCCTATTGAGTTCGTGGATTAGATGTCAAAGTAATTTTTAGAATTTGAAAATGAAAAATTAGAAAATTTTGCTGACAACAATATTAAGGTCCCGACCTAAAAGGGGGAGGGTTGCAACCTCGGATTAGATAACGGTAGGTTGAGTTCGTGGATTGGCTGTCGGAGGTAAGCGGAAGGAGGTAGATTGAATTGGATTTAAAAAATTTGCTAAAATCAATGCCTTTACCAGCAATATATAAGCGCGATGGTAAGGAGTGCTATTTTGATACTTATCGGAAAAAGCTAATTGAAATTACGCCGGAAGAAACGGTACGCCAAAAAATAGCAAAGCTTTTTGAAATTAAATATGGTGTCCCTGAAGAAATGATTTCTTTGGAGGTCCCTATGTCATATTACGCGGCAGGCGTATCCGGAAGAGCAGATATTGTTATCCATGCATATGATACGAAAACACAGTGTTGCTATCCTGTAACCGTTATTGAATGCAAGAATGAAACGGTGCTATTGACGGATAAGGTCATGAATCAGGTTACAAGATACTGTGATATAGTTGGTGGAAAGTACGTAGTGCTTACAAATGGAATTGATATAAGAATGGCTGTATACGATGAAAAAAATGATGCTTATGCATTCCTTGAGGAGCTGCTACCATATAATAAAATGCTTAATGAAGAATATGTAATTCCTGAATTCAAAGCAGAAGAGTACATACGATTCGCCATGTCTGAGCTTAGAAATCAAGATAAATTAAAAGAATATAATGAGATGGGTTCTTGGATTTTTGGTGCTGATTCAAACTCAGAGATTAGAACATTTGCAGTTAATTTTTATCAAAGCCTTTTAGATGTAGAACATAAGCTGCCATCAAAAAAACTTAAAGCATTTGAAATGTTAGAAGATTTGGGACTTCGTTATATGGATTATACCAATGCTGGTGGGGGGCATTATAACGGGGATTACCGTACTTTTCTTGTAAATGATAGATTTGGTGAAACACAGCTGATTTCAGTATCTATATTTGGAACTGATTCTGATTTTAGAGGAGAAAAGCGAGGGAGTTATACATCACTGGTAGTATCTATAGATAAATTCAAGACTAGTCATAATTCTCTTCAGTATAATGTTGACCGTTTTGCGAACGTGAGAAATGATGGTAAAATATGCTTTGCTCATAACGGACAGATTGGTGGGTTTAAAAGCCAAAGTGTTATAGATAAGGTTTCACAATATGGTTGTGGGCTTCAAATTGTAAATACTAAAATAAAAATCGGCGAGCTTGATTGTAATAGCCTTTTATATCTTGATGCACCTGATGTTGCAAATTATATGTACAATTTGATTGAGTATGCACTCTTAAGAGAAGAAGTTAGAACAGACAGTAGAAATTAAAACAACCCTCCCGGCTAATCATGGTCGAGAGGGTTTCGTGTATCTTGGGGGCCTTATCCTTCAATATCAATTGTAAGTCCGGACTTGAGCTCCACTGTGAAGTGGTCCTCGAATACGGTAATCTGTTTGAGCCAGCGTTTTACCAAGGCTTCGTCTCGTATTATAAAACAGCTTAAGGCTTATGCAAAAGCTCATAATTATAATAATTCTTTTGACCCTTACAAAGCTGCCTATTCCTCTAT
>CAJFOH010000253.1 GCA_904395845.1 uncultured Lachnospiraceae bacterium | reverse complement strand
CTGTACAACACTCCCATACATATTGTATCTTTTTTATTATTTTCTTTTCATCAATATGATACTTTTTCCCTAATCGATATAGCATTAGCTCTTTCATACATTTCTCCCCCTTTAATAATTTCCTATAATTTTAAATTTTATTACTTCTTCTTTTACTCCTTGCAATACGTTATTCACAAAAGAGTCATTTAAATTCCCTTCAAAATCAAGGAAAAATCCATATTCAAATGGTTTGTTTTTAATTGGTCTAGACTGTATTTTTGTAATATTGATATGATGGAACATAAAATGTGATAAAATGGAATATAAGCTTCCACTTTCGTGTTCCACTTCAAAATAAATACTTACTTTATTTGCATGTTCTTCATATATTTTATTTTTTGTAATAATTACAAATCGAGTCGTATTACTTTTGTCATCATTTATCTCTTTTTCTATAATAGTAAGTCCATAGGTTTTTGCTGCAAATTCACTGGCAATTGCACCCTGAGATATTTGGTTATCTTCTAATACTTTTTTGGCACTAATTGCAGTATTTAATTGGCTTACGATGTTCCAATTTTTATGTTGTTTTAAATATTCACTGCATTGTAGAAACCCTTGTGGATGAGAATACACTGTTTTTATACTTTCTTTTGTTGCCCCTTCTACCCCTAACAGTGCATGAGAAACTTTGATATACACTTCTCCTACTATTACATTATCGTACTCTGTTAATAAATCATAAATATCGCCAACAAATCCAGATGTAGAATTTTCAATTGGTAATACTGCAAAATCAACTTTTTCTTCTTGCACCAATTCCATAGCCTCTGCCCAAGTCGCTACATGACAACTAATTACTTGCTCTCCAAAATATTTTTTCATTGCAACTTGACTATATGCACCTTCTACACCCTGAAATACAACACGAACCTTTTGATTTTCTATTTTTACACTAGGCACTTGTTGGAAAGAAACAGGCTCTAAAATTCCATTTTTTTGCAATATTTGGTATTGTAACTTGCGACTTATTGCCATTAACTGTGAAAATAATCCTTCGATTCCATGCCTATGAAATTCGTTGCTTGCTTGATTTGTTAAAGCTTCTATTTTTTGTTTTTCTCTTTCTTTATCTAATACAGGTTTTCCGATATGAATTTTATATTCTGCAACTTCTTTTGCCTTTTCCATACGTTTCTGGTATAAGGAAAGGATTTGATTGTCTATATCATCTATTTCTTGACGAATTTGATTTAAATCTAACATATGAATTTCCCCCTTTTATTTTTTAATTTCATTTTAACATAGTAAAGAAAAAAAGTCGAGATAGGAAACTTGTTCTTTCTATATATGAGTTGCTATTATATAGAGATAGGGATGAAACCTCACTGGATTGATGAGGTTTCATCCCTATATTTCTTATTTCATATATTTTTTATATTTCATTTTGTTCATCTTTTGCTCGCAAATATCCACGAAAAATTGCTAAGTCATCTGGAGTTGTTAATTTTATATTTTTGTCTGAACCTTTGGCAAAATACAATGTTTTTCCTAAATCCGAATACATGGTGTTTGTATAACTTGAATTTCCAATTCCTATTTTCTTTTCAAATGCTTCTACGTAGGCATTATATAGTTCTCCAAAATGGTATCCCTGTGGAGTGGATACTCTACGTAATGTTTCTCTTGGAATGTATTGCTTTGTAGATGTTTCATCTTCTATAATAAAAATTTGCTCGTTATATGGAAGAGATGTTACTCCATTTCCATATTTTTGTGCTACTTCGATAACATCTGTTAGTACACTTTCGTCCACAAGTGGTCGAACGCTATCATGGATAATAACAATATCATTTTCATTTATTTTATCTTTTAAATGAAATACACCATTGCGAATGGATTCTTGTCCTGAATTTCCACCTGGAACAATCCATTGCATCTTACTAATGCCATACTTTTCTTTGTATGTTTCTACCTCATCTTCCCATCCTTCAATGCACACTACCGCTATGGCATCAATAGCTGGGTGATTTTGAAAACTTTCTAATGTATATGCT
>CAJFOH010000252.1 GCA_904395845.1 uncultured Lachnospiraceae bacterium | reverse complement strand
TCCATCTCGACCGTCAATACCATTTGTACCGTCTTTTCCGTTAGTTCCATCTTTACCATCAAGTCCATTTACTCCATCCAAAATAACAAACTCTTTTGTATCTGTTTTATCCATGATAGACACCTTATGACCGTTTTCTACTGGCTCTACGTTAACAATAGGTGAAAATCCATCTTGTATGTTTGATAATCTATTCTTTAATGTCAATAAATCATCATATAGGATTTGAAAATTCTCATCCATTTCATTCGGCAATTGTATAGAGTTTTTAGAAAAGTTAGCATTAACAGTACCTATGATTGCGTTAGACAGCCATATTTTTTTATTCTCGACTGGTGATATATCTATATTTTCATCAAGGGTCAACTCGTCTTCACGAGCCATCAAATACATTTCCCAATTGCCAGCCTTCGAAGTGATTGTACTTGTGATTACAAACTTATTATCATTGATAGGTAATACATGCGTTACACTTTTGTCGAAGTAAGACGCTACTAGATACTTGTTGTAATCTTGCACTTCCACAGGTAATGAGAATTGAATTGATTTTGTTTTGTTTTCCCATTGATTGCCCAAACTAAAAAAAGACGTGTCGGGTACGCCTTTAAAATTAAAGTTAATTTGTGTCATGTTGTTCATCCTCTAGCGATTCTAATGTTTGCGCTTCGCTCGTGAGTGTTTCTGGTGTTTTTATATTGTGCGGAAATTGTTTAGTAATAACAAACTTCACATATCCAACACCCAAAGACTCCAATTCTAGCGGTTCTGTTAATTTTGTGTAATTGATCATTACATCGGTATTTGGTGATATGGTCGTGGCGTGCATTCGTAAAATAACCCCGTTAATCGTTATTTTTCCAGCTGTTAAATTCTGTATAGTGTAAACACCTTCATAAATTATCGAATCATTTTCCATTTTAACATTTACTTTACAATCCACTTTTAATTCACTTTGACTAAAAATACTATCAATTTTATAAGTGTTTTCACTTTCATTCGTTTCTTCTTTAGTAAACGAAATACCTTTACCGTTGCTGGTGTTTCCTGTATAACCCAAAGATGCTCCGTTATGTTCATTTAAAAGACTGTACAAACCCGATATACTATTACCGTTATATTTACCTTTTATGATATTTCCATCTGTATTAACAACGGCTCTTGTTGGCCTAGTTGCTGAAGATAGATACCAATCATACTCTTTTATCAATTCAAACATATAATAATTAGTATTAAACATCTTCTTCCTCCTTTGCACTAGAAAATATATTGATTTTAGTGTAGTTATTTGCGTGCTTATATAGTGGTGTAAAAGGTGTAGCGCTTGACGTAATTTTGATTTTAGTATGGTTATTTGCATTCTTATATGGCGGTGTAAAAGGTTTGCTACGTGAAAAACATGAAACTTCGATATTGCTTACTGCTTTTCTTACGTTCATCGTTTCAATACTTCTAATCATATCTGCGAACTGAACGGGATAATACTGTTTATCGGTGTATAACTTTTCTCGTATCGCTTGAGCTATGTCAAGTAATACTTCATCACGTATTTTGTATATTGCCATCAGAATAACACCCCATCACAATACTCTATCCCATCCGGTGGAATAGGGTTTACTATTACAAACTCTAGCGCGTCATATCCAGAATCAGCCTTTACAAGTTGCGACTCATTTGTAGGTGTTACACGCTTATCTTGAAGTTTTAACACTCTATCACTTGCTACGTCAACAGTCACAGACTTCAAACCGTCATAACTCGCGTCTGGGTATACTGTAATAGGTTTATCTGTAGGCTTTACGTTTTTGTGTTGTAACTTTACACCGACAGAAGTTTTTACGTTTGCTTGTAGAATTACACTATCTCTTAGTTGAGCCGATACATTTGTGAGCGTCTTAATTTTACCTACCAAAATCATGATGACACATACCTCGTCACGCTAGGAATTAATGTGAATACGCTAGGCTCGATAATGTTGTAGAAGTTCTTGCCAGATTGCAAACCACAATCGTAGTAATAGTCTGTACATTCTAGGTTTTCTGTGTCGGTCGGTAGTAATGTAATTAAGCATATGCCCGCCTCGCTTGTTGTGATTTTCTTTTGTACAAGATACTCATCATCAGCAATATTTTTTTTAATACCGAATACAACAAACTCGCCTTCTTTTAGGTCATATAGCGCACCTGTTGGTGTGGTTATTGAAACCTCGAAACGATTTGTAGTACCTCGAACTATTTCAATGTTTTGTTTCATACTATCACTCCTTTCTAATTTTCTTGTGGGGAGTTTTTTCTGCAAAACACTCCCCCTTACCGTTTCCCCAGGCGTTTGTGTGTAGAATTTTGCCCACCCCTACGTCGTATTTCATTTCTAAGCGACGAAAACAAATTCAATGACCTATGATATACCTAAGAATTAAAACGTCTTAAATCGCTTGTAATGAAGTTATATTATCTTGGTATACG
>CAJFOH010000251.1 GCA_904395845.1 uncultured Lachnospiraceae bacterium | reverse complement strand
TTTAGCGATTATTTCCAAGGTCAAGTAGATTTTGATAAAGCAAAAGAAAACTTTGAAACTGCAATTAAAGAACGTTATCCAGATATTACAGAAGTTCAATGGGCAGAATAAGAGATTAGAGTCAATTTGTGGGGTATAGTAATATCCCACAAATTGGTTTTTAAGAAAGAAAGGAGGATATTTGCAATGAATAAAAAGAAAAAAAGTATTAGTTATGGAAAGTGGGGATATCTTTTTATTCTCCCATTTTTTATTAGTTTTTTCATTTTTTCGTTTATTCCTTTAGTAGATACCATTCGATATAGCTTTTATGAATATTATCGTTCAGGAATCAAAGAAATTGGTCCTAATTTTGTTGGGCTTAAAAATTATAAAAGTTTATTAGAATCAGATATGTTACGATATGCAGGAAATACGCTTATCTTGTGGATTATTGGTTTTATTCCACAAATTGTAATTGCCTTAATGCTTGCATGTTGGTTCTCTGATGCAAGAATGAAAATTCGTGGAAAGCAATTTTTTAAAGTAGTTATCTATTTACCAAATCTTATTATGGCATCTGCATTTGCCATGTTGTTTTTCTCATTATTTTCCACCAATGGACCAATTAATTCTATTTTACAGTCTATGGGGATAATTAAAGCTCCTATTGATTTTCTAGGTTCAGTATTTGGAACGAGAAGTATTATAGGGCTTATGAACTTTCTTATGTGGTTTGGAAATACAACCATTATGTTAATGGCTGCTATTATGGCAATTAGTTCTGATGTATTTGAAGCATCTGAAATTGATGGATGTAGTGGAATTAAAAGATTTTTCTACATAACACTACCATTAATACGTCCAATCCTTGCATATACATTAATTACATCTATTATTGGTGGTCTACAAATGTTTGATGTTCCACAAATTTTAACAAATGGTCAAGGAAACCCAAATCGTACTTCTATGACATTAATTATGTTCTTAAATAGCCATTTAAAGAGTAAAAACTATGGTATGGCAGGAGCATTATCCGTATATTTGTTTGTAGTTAGTGCAGTTTTATGTTTTGTTGTATATCGAATGACAACAGGTGGAAATGATGCCTATGGTAGTAAGAAAAAAGCCAAGGGTAAAACCAGAGGTTAAACCAAAAGTTAACCAAAAGTTAAGCCAAAGGTAAACCAGAGGTTATAAATAGAGAGGAGGAGTAAGAAAATGAAATCAAAGGCAACAAAAAATATAAGAAGTATTTTCGCACATCTTGTTCTTATTGTCTTATCATTTTTATGTTTGTTTTTCTTTTATATATTAATTGTAAATGCAACAAGATCCCATGCAGACTTACAAAAAGGTTTTTCAGCGTTACCGGGAAATTATTTTCTTGAAAATTTAAAAAGTGTTATCAATGATGGAAGTTTCCCAATGTTTCGAGGAATTTTAAACAGTGTAATTGTATCCAGCTGTACTGCACTCATTTGTACTTATTTTTCTTCATTAACAGCATATGGGTTGTATGCATATGATTTTAAATTAAAGAAAGTAGCTTTTACATTTATCATGGCAATTTTAGTAATGCCTACACAAGTAACAGCTATGGGATTTCTACGTTTGGTTACCAATATGGGAATGTATGACTCATTACTTCCACTTATTATTCCATCAATTGCATCACCAGCTGTATTTTATTTTATGTATAGCTACTTAGAATCTTCTTTACCACTAGCTTTGGTAGAAGCGGCTAGAATTGATGGTTCTGGAGAGTTTCGAACATTTAATCAAATTGTTCTTCCTATTATGAAACCAGCGATGGCTGTACAGGCGATTTTTACATTTGTAGGATCTTGGAATAACTATTTTGTACCAGCTCTTATTATTCAATCAAAAGATAAGATGACAGTACCAATTTTAGTGGCAACACTTCGTGGTGCAGATTACATGAATTTTGATATGGGAAAAATCTACATGATGATTACAGTTGCAATTGTACCAATTATTATTGCATATTTGCTATTATCAAAATTTATTATCGCAGGAATTACTCTTGGTGGAGTAAAAGAATAATTTATTATTTTTAGAATTAGGTACTATTCCTAGGTTATATTGGTATGATATAATAATACAATACGTTATTTTGATAAGTATGAAGTTTGTTAATTTCATACTTATTCAATTGTCAAAAAAGCGATCAATAAAATGTCTATATGAAAAATTATATAAAATATAAAATAGGAAGGTAGAAAGGTAATGACAATGACACAAAAAACATGGACACACAGTGGTACTTTAAAAAAAAAGTGTTCTAAAAGAGAATTAGAACATGGAACACTGGCAAGAAAGGCAGCAGGCGAAGGGATTGTACTTTTAAAAAATGATGGAGTTCTTCCATTGAAAGCTACAGAAAAGGTAGCGTTGTTTGGAGCAGGAGCAGATAAAACAGTAAAGGGTGGAATTGGTTCTGGCGATGTAAATAATAGAAAAAATGTTTCTATTTATGAAGGGTTACATGCAGCGGGGGTATCTATTAGTAGTAAGGCGTGGTTGGAAGATTATGATTTTACATATAATCAGGCAAGACAGCAATGGAAAGAAGTAGTGCTACAAGCTACAAAAACTGCAGACAATCCATTTGATGCCTATGCATTAAATCCGTTTCTTATGCCAGAAGGTAGAGATATTAAGGAAGAAGATTTGCAAGGTGCTACTGTAGGTATCTATGTGATTAGTCGTATTGCAGGTGAAGGAAAAGATCGCCGTTTAGAAAAAGGGGACTATTACTTAAGTGAAAAAGAAGAAAAAGATATTTTGTATCTAAATGAAAAAAACATTCCTATTGTTCTTATTATAAATGCTGGAGGTCCAGTAGAGCTAACGGGTATGTTAAAGAAAGCTTGTAATATTAAAGGTATTATCAATATTTCTCAACTAGGACAAGAGGGTGGTTTGGCAGTTGCCCATGTTTTATTAGGAAATGTTGTACCAAGTGGAAAACTTACAGCAACTTGGGCAAAATCTTATGATGATTACCCTTACGCAAAAGAATATAGCTATTTAAACGGAAATTTACAAACAGAGGAATATAAAGACGGTATTTATGTAGGATATCGATATTTTGATAGTTTCCAAGTAGAACCATTGTTTTCCTTTGGATATGGATTATCTTATACAACATTTGATATTGGCTTAGAGCAAATAGTACCTAAGAATAATCAAGTAGAATTGATGGTAAAAGTAGAAAATACTGGTGACACATTTGCAGGAAAAGAAGTAGTACAAGTGTATGTAGAGTTACCAAAAGGAAAAATAGAAAAAGAGTATCGAAGATTAGCTTGTTTTAAAAAGACAAAAAATCTTGAGCCAAAAGAATGTCAAGTTCTTACTCTTTCTATAAATCAAAAACAACTAGCAAGTTTTTTTGAGGATGCTCATTCATGGGTAGTAGAAGCTGGAAACTATGGTGTTTGGATAGGAAACAGTCTGGCATCAGCAAAAAAGGTAGCAAATATCTGTATTGAGAAAGAAGTTGTTTTAGAACATACAAAGACATTAGATTTTATGGAAAATGTCCATATCAACCAGTTATCTGTAAGTCATATTGAGGTAAAAAATGATTTCAAACAAGGTACAGAAGCCATACAGACCATTGATTTTATACCACAGAAAGTAAATAGAAAACAGGTAGACGTAGTTTGGAAAAAAGAACTTACCAAAGATTGTAGCATAGAAGAATTAATTCCATTATTATATGGAAATATTACTGATGATGCTAGTATGCTAGGGTCTGCAGGAATTCGAGTGCCAGGGTCTGCAGGTGAAACAACAGAAAAATTGGAAAATTCTCATGGAATCTTTTCACTTATTATGGCAGATGGACCAGCAGGACTTCGTTTGCGTCAAAGTTATGAAGTAGACAGAGAAACAGATACTGTCTATTCCATTGGATTTTTAGCTGGAGTAGAAAATGGATTTTTAGATCCAATGGAGCATCATGAAAATGCTGATGTATATTATCAATATTGTACCGCATTTCCAGTAGGAACTGCACTTGCTCAAACTTGGAATGAGGAATTAATAAAAGAGATTGGGGAAGCAGTAGGAGTTGAAATGCAAGAATTTCAGGTAAATTTATGGTTAGCCCCTGGAATGAATATACAAAAGAATCCATTATGTGGAAGAAATTTTGAATATTATTCAGAAGATCCTTTTGTATCTGGTTGCATAGCAAAGGCGATGACAGAAGGTGTGCAAACAAGAAAAGGTTGTGGTGTGACAATCAAGCATTTTGCTTGTAACAATCAAGAAGACAATCGAATGGGTGTAAATGCCATTGTTTCAGAACGAGCCCTTAGAGAGATTTATCTAAGAGGATTTGAGATTGTGGTAACAGAAAGTAATCCTGTTGCCATTATGACCTCTTACAATTTAATTAATGGTGTTCATGCAGCAAATAGCAAAGAACTTTGTACTGTCATTGCAAGAGAAGAATGGGGATTTGATGGTGCGATTATGTCAGATTGGAATACAACAGTTCCAGAAGATGGAAGTATTTCATGGAGATGTGTAGCAGCAGGAAACGATATTATTATGCCAGGAAATCATAATGACCATGCAAATATTTTAAAAGCATATAAAGATGGAGAATTATCAGAAGATGAGATTCGTGCTTGTGCAGGTAGAGTAATTGCTATGGAGCATAAGCTAAAAAAATAATATCATTTTGTAAATGTAAAATTTAAAATAGTATTTTTATAGATGAGAGATTTTTTGTATTAAATTTTTACAAAAAATCTCTTTTTT
>CAJFOH010000250.1 GCA_904395845.1 uncultured Lachnospiraceae bacterium | reverse complement strand
CTATTGGATTATTAAAGAATGATAATTATATAGTGGTAGATGAAGGTGGTTACATTCATTTAACAGAAAAAGGGAAAGAAAAGGCACTTGCTATCTATGAACGACATAGTGTGTTAACAGAGTTTTTAACTACCTTTGCTAAGGTAGAGAGAAAAATTGCAGAAGAAGATGCCTGTCGAATGGAACATATTATTAGTGAAGAAACATTTCAAGGGTTAAAACAAACATTAGAGGAGATGAAGGGATAATGAAGGTTATTATTTCTCCAGCAAAAAAGATGGTGGAAAACAACGATTGTTTTTTACCAACCAATTTACCAGAATTAATAACAGAAAGTGAACGATTACTAAAACGAATAAAAGAGCTTTCCTACGGAGAGTTAAAAGAATTGCTTGCTTGCAATGAACAAATTGCTACGTTAAATTATGAACGTTTTCAAACGATGGATTTATATCACCAATTAACGCCAGCGCTATTATCTTATGAAGGAATTCAATACCAATATATGCGCCCACAAATATTTACGGATAAACAATGGGACTATGTAAATCATCATTTATACATATTATCTGGATTTTATGGATTATTAAAAGCTATGGATGGTATTACTCCATATCGTTTGGAAATGCAAGCCAAATTAGTATTAGAGGAGTACAAAGGATTGTATCAATTTTGGAATAAAAAAATATATGACACTCTTACTAAAGATTCTCATATTATTTTAAACTTAGCCTCGAAAGAATATAGTAAAGTTATTGAAAAATACCTATCAAAAGAGGACATTTTTGTAACTTGTATATTTGGGGAGTTAAAAAATGATAAAGTAAAGGTAAAGGCAACGGAGGCAAAAATGGCTCGTGGTTCTATGGTTTCTTATCTTGCCAGTAATTATATTACAGAGTTAGAGGATGTAAAACAGTTTCATGAACTAGGTTTTTGTTATTGTCCAGAGCGTTCCACAAAAAATGTGTTTGTATTTCTTAAATAAAAAAGAAATCTTGTTATGAAAAAAATAGCAAGAAATGTTTGAAAAAGAAATATGCTAATTAGGAGATTTAGTATGAAGCATTTGTTAAAATATTTAAAAGATTATAAAAAAGAAAGTATTTTAGGTCCATTATTTAAGCTATTAGAGGCATCATTTGAGTTAATGGTTCCATTACTAGTAGCGATGATTATCGATACTGGGATACCAAATCAAGATACTAATTATATTATCAAATTGTGTATCTTAATGACAATACTAGGAATTGTTGGATTGATTTGTGCCATTACTGCCCAATATTTTGCAGCAAAGGCAGCAGTAGGATTTGGGACAAAGCTACGTTATGCGTTATTTTCCCATTTGCAACAGTTGTCATTTACAGAAATTGACCAAATAGGTACATCTACAATGATTACAAGAATGACTAGCGATATTAATCAAGTACAATCAGGAGTAAATTTAGTATTGCGTTTATTTTTACGCTCTCCATTCGTTGTGTTTGGAGCAATGATTTTGGCATTTACCATTGATGTAAAGGCTGCACTTGTTTTTGTTGTTATTATTCCTTTACTATTACTCGTTGTGTTTGGAATTATGATGATAAATATTCCAATGTTTAAAAAAGTGCAACAATCATTAGATATTGTTCTTAGAAAAACACGAGAAAACTTAACGGGTGTACGTGTAATACGAGCATTTTGTATGGAAACATCAGAGAAAGAGGAGTTTCAAAGCAGCAACGATGAACTAACTCGTATTCAGCTATTTGCAGGGAAAATTTCCGCTCTTATGAATCCTATTTCCTATGTAATTATTAATCTAGGAATTATTGCTTTAATATGGGTAGGTGCAATTCGTGTTGATTTAGGAATTATTAGTCAAGGTGCAGTTGTTGCATTAGTAAGTTATATGTCACAAATTTTAACTGAATTAATTAAGATGGCAAATTTAATTGTTAGTATTACAAAGTCACTGGCGTGTGCAAACCGTATTCAATCTGTATTTGAGATTACTTCTAGTCAGGAAATGGTGAAAAATGATAAGGAAGAAACCATAGAGATAGAAGAAAATGAGCCACAACTTCAGTTTAACCATGTATCTTTGACCTATTCTCAGGCAGGGGAAGAATCTTTAAGTGACATTCATTTTTCTGTTCATAAAGGAGAAACCATAGGTATTATAGGTGGAACAGGTTCTGGAAAAACTTCGCTAGTTCATCTAATTCCAAGATTTTATGATGCTACAAAAGGGAATATTTTATTTCATGGAAAAGATATTACAACCATAGATATGAATTGGTTGCGTAAAAAGGTGGCTGTTGTAATGCAAAAATCTGTGTTATTTCATGGTACGATACGAGATAATATCCGATTTGGAACAGAGGAAGCAACCGATGAGGACATTTATGAAGCATTAGACATTGCTATGGCAAGGGAAATTGTAGATAAAAAAGAAAAAGGATTAGATGAAGTGATACATCAAGGAGGAAAAAATCTTTCTGGTGGGCAAAGACAACGTCTTGCAATTGCCAGAGCTCTTGTGAGAAAACCAGAAATTCTCATTTTAGATGATAGTTCCTCTGCTCTTGACTATGCAACAGATGCCAAATTGCGTTTTACAATTAATCACATGGAAAACAAACCAACTGTTTTTATTGTTTCACAACGTACAACCTCCATTCAACATGCAGATAATATTATTGTTCTAGATGACGGAAAGATAGTTGGAATGG
>CAJFOH010000249.1 GCA_904395845.1 uncultured Lachnospiraceae bacterium | reverse complement strand
TATTTTACCGACTACAAATGAAAATCATTGCTTTGAAATTCGTTTGGAAAGCATTGGAGGATTAGGAGCAAATCTATGTGGAAAAATGTTAGGAGAGATAGGGGCAATGTATTTAGGGTTAAATGCTTCTAGCTTTTCTAGCTACGGTTCTGAAAAACGAGGTTCTGCAGTAAAATCGTTTATTCGATACAGCAATCCAGATAGGGAAATTCTAATTAATAGTCCCATTGAACATCCAAATATCTTAGGAATCTTTCACGAAGAAATGGCAAAAAAAACATTTGTAATGGCTGGAGTAAAAGAAACAAGTAGCATTGTTATAAACACAAGTAAGACTCCAGAAGAGATACGAAAGCAATTTAAAATTTATGGTGGAACCTGTTATTGTATTGATGGATTAAAACTAGCTATGGAAACAAAAAGTAGAATTAACATGATTATGCTTGGCGCAATCATAAGAGCTAGTGAGTTTCTTCCACTAGATATAGCAATACAAATGGCAAAGGATACCATTGGAAAAAAGTATCCTGCAATGATAGATGCAAATATAGATGGAATAAAGGCAGGATATGAGCAGGTAGTCATGAAACATTTCCCAGTAGATAACAAATATCCATATATTCCTTATAGGGAAGTGAGGAACAAATGGGGATATAACAATGCCCCAATTGGTGGTACAAATACATTGTTTGGAAATAGTATCTCCAATGATTTATCACCATCAAGACAGGGATATATTCCTTTATTTATTAAAGAAAGGTGTATCAATTGTGGGTTGTGTGACTCTACTTGTCCAGATATGGTATTTCAATTTGAAAAAGGAATGTATAAAGGAAAAGAAACAGCAGTAAACATAGGACTTGATTATCACCATTGTAAAGGTTGTTTGCGATGTGTGGATGTATGTCCTACCAATGCGTTAGTACAAGCAAAAGAAAGGGATTACGAAACAAAGCCTTATTTTGTGAGAAATAAAGATTTAATTGTGGAAGAAATGGAATTTGAGCAGGTAGGTGCGAATGGTTGGATTACTTCAGAAGCATATCTAGATGAAAAACGAGTAGATGGAGGTTTGGTTTAATGAAGAAACAAAAAATAATTTATGAAAGTGGAAATGAAGTAGCTGCTTACGCAGCAAAACAAATCAATTATCATATTATGGGGTATTATCCGATTACACCATCCACTCAAATAGCAGAATATTTAGATGAAATGAAAGCAGAGGGAAAACACGATATTGCATTAATAGCAGCAGAGGGAGAGCATAGTGCAGCAGGTATTTGCTATGGAGCAAGTTGTGGTGGTGGTCGAGTATTTAATGCCACTAGCGCCAATGGACTATTGTATGCCCTAGAGCAATTTCCAGTACAATCAGGAACAAGATTTCCTATGGTAATGAATGTAGCTTGCAGAACCGTTTCCGGTCCATTATCTATAAAAGGTGACCATAGTGATGTTATGTATTTACTAAATACTGGTTGGATTATCTTTTTTGCTGATACAGTACAAGCTGTTTATGATTTTAATATTATTGGTTTAAAAATAGCAGAAAAAGTAAAGTTGCCAGTAGTTATAGCATTTGATGGTTTCTTTACAAGTCATCAAAAAAAGAAATGTGAAGTATTTGCAGAAGATAGTGATGTAACAAATTATATCGGCAATTATCATGCAAAATATCATGCACTTGATATGGATAATCCTTGTACTATTGGTTCTTATATGAATGAACCTGATATTATCAATAATAAATATCAATTACATCAAGCAATGGAGCAAGGGAAAATAGAAATAAAAAATGAATGTTTGTCTTATTATCATTTAACAGGTAGGGAGTATCATAAAGTAAAAGGATATGAAACAGAAGATGCAGAAATTATTTTGTTTTTGCTAGGCTCTAGCTATCATACTGCCATTGCAGCAACAGACATATTGAGAAAAAAAGGGGAAAAAGTAGGCGTATGTACCATACAAATTCTTCGACCTTTTCCAAAGGAAGAATTATGGGAACTGTGTAAAGGTGCAAAGACAATTTTAATTGCTGATAGACAAGATAGTTATGGGGCAGGTGGGGGAAATATGTCATTGGAAATAAAAGCAATGCTTCAAGAATATGGAAGTCAGGCAAACGTAATCACTCGTATTTATGGATTAGGTGGAAAAGATTTTTATGTAAAAGATGCATTGGAGTTATTTGCTCAGGCAAAGGAGGGAACAAAGCGATTTGACTATTATGGTCATTATAAAGGGGATGAAACATTTGATGAAAAAAAGCATATTTATTTTCAACCACTTACAGAAAAAGATACTACCTTACAAGCTACAACTTGTCAAAAGAAAGATGATTTTTTTGTAGTGAAAGGTGGGAGAATAAATGAAACTGCCCTAATGCCCAAGCGATTAGCAGCAGGTCATGGAGCTTGCCCAGGCTGTGGAATTTTTGTCAATGTAAACCTACTTCTTCGTGGAATTGAAGGCAATGTGGTGTTGCTTTTTCAAACTGGTTGTGGAATGGTTGTGACAACAGGATATCCAAATACCTCATTTAAAGTTCCATATGTGCATAATTTATTTCAAAATGGTGCAGCAACCCTTTCAGGATTAGTAGAAATGTATCATCAAAAACAAAAAAGAGGGGAATATCCAAAGGGGGATATTACATTTATTATGGTAAGTGGTGATGGTGGAATGGATATTGGTATGGGAAGTGCCATTGGTACAGCACTTAGAAATCATCGCCTTATTCTTATGGAATATGATAATGGAGGTTATATGAATACAGGATATCAGTTGTCCTATTCTACACCAATGGGAGCTAAAAGTTCCACCTCGCACATTGGAAATACCCAATATGGAAAGACATTTTTTCATAAAGATACACCCATGATTATGGCAGCTACAAATATTCCGTATGTAGCAACGGTGGCAGAGTCCAATCCAGTAGATTTTATTAAAAAGGCGGCAAAGGCAAATGAATATGGGAAAAAGTATGGGATGGCATATATCAAAGCCTTATCTGCTTGTCCATTAAATTGGGGAGATGACCCAAGTACTGAGAGAAAGGTTATTCAAGGGGCAGTGGATTCTTGTTACTTTCCATTGTATGAAGTGGAGCAAGGAATTACAACATTAACCTATGACCCAGAGAAGTCAAAGAAAAAAATTCCAGTAGAACAATGGCTTGCTATGATGGGAAGAACAAAGCATTTAATAAAACCAGAATACAAAAATGTAGTAGAGGAGATTCAAAGAGAGGTGGATAGAAGATTTCTAAGGTTAAAGGCAAGAAGTGAGTCAGAGTATTTGTAATGTATTAGAAAAAATGTAACGAGATGCTTCATATGGGAAAGGGATAAATAATATGATAGGATAAAATTATAGTTAAATTTGTAAATTTATTGAATCATTATTTTTTATGGAAAAACTTTAGTTGACAATAAATGGATATATGAGTATAGTTATTATAAGAAGTAACGGTGGAAAGCTAGGAGAGTAATGAAGGATGACAGTTGTTAATGGAACTGTATTAGTTTCTAGGGTAAATGAATCAAGTAATGCTGCATCATTTGTAAAATTAGATAGTAATGGAAATAAATTAGTAGAACAAAACTATTATTCTGGCTTATGTGGAACGCCAAAGATTATTGTAATGAATAATAAAACGTACGTATCCACTCGTTCTTCAAGTAATGAATTATATTTGTATGCAGTTGATGAATCTAATAATACATTTACACCTGTAATAGAAAAGCAGTTAGCAAAATCTTATGGTTTAGCTACCGATGGAAAAAATTTATATATTGCAACTGGTACTGATAAAGGAATTCAGATGATTATTTATGATGGTAGTACAGTACAAGTAAAGCCAGAGGTTGCTATGGATAACTATGAACCAGAGATTGCATTTACACAAGGAAATGTTTATGTAGTTGCTTCAAGTAAAACAACAGATAGAACATTAGGTGTTTATGAATATAATGTGGCTAATAATACCTATACACTAGAGGGAACTTCTGTAGGTAAGAGTCTTAGCGGGTATACATTAAGTTCCTCTAATGAAAATTTATATATTAGTTTTGAGGAAAATTCTAAGGTAGTAGTAAAAAAGAAAATTTCTTCTAACGAGTTATTATCACTAACTATTACACCACCAAATAAGATTTCATACATTCAAGGAGAATCAGTAGATACAACTGGATTAGTAGTTACTGCAAATTATAGAAAAGATACAAGAGTATTAAATTCTGGAGATTATACTATTTCAGGTTTTGATACTTCCGTAGCAGGAGAACGTGTAGCCACAATTTCCTTTGGTGGAAAGACTAATACATTTACTTATGTAGTGGCTAAAAAACTTCCTGAATATCCAAATAATTCTATACAAGATGGGTTGCAAAAAGTAGATGGTAAATGGTATTACTATGAAGGTGGTAAAGTAAATACTAATTTTTCTGGATTGATAAAGAAAGACGG
>CAJFOH010000248.1 GCA_904395845.1 uncultured Lachnospiraceae bacterium | reverse complement strand
TTTGACAACGGATAAGCAAATCCCTTTAGTGTTATCCCTGTTACTTTTTCAGTAAAAGGAATAAGAGAAACATAAGTGCCGTACTGATTTATTTTTGAAATAGTATAGCTACCTTTAATCAGTTGTATTTTATTTTGCTCATCTACTAATGAACAAGGAATTTGATGTTCTAATGCACGTTTTAAGATGTGAACATTTCCAAAAAAATGATCCAAACGCCCACCTGTACCACCTAGTATAGTAATATTACTTGCTCCCTTTTCTAGTGCAATATCTAAGGCTAACTGGGTATCAGTTTCATTTTTTCTTGGACTATGCTGCTCAAAATAAATAGAAGAATCATCTTTGTATAAATCTTTTATTTTACTTGATACAGTATCAAAATCCCCTACAAGTGCATGAAAGGAAAGGCCTATTCTGTGTGCCAAAGATAATGCTCCATCTACGACAATAATATATTCGTACAATTCTTTCTCTAAAAATGGAAGTAGGAAGCTATCTGTTAGCTTCCCTCCAGTAAGTATTAATGTTTTCATAGATACCGCCTCACTTCCTAAACAAAGTATTATTATTCGTTTTCTACTCGTTGATGAAAAATATTGTGGTAATATGCTACATTTTCTTTTATATTACCTTTAAAGATAGCAGTTCCACCTACAATAATATTTGCTCCTGCATTTAATACTGTATCAATGGTATCTTTATTAATTCCACCATCTACTTCAATATCAATGGATATATTATGTTCTGTGATATATTGTTTTAGTTCTACAATTTTTTCAGTAGTAGCATGGATATATTTTTGCCCACCAAAACCTGGTTCTACTGTCATGATAAGTACCATATCAATATCTTCTAATATGTCGTATAATACAGAAACAGAAGTATTTGGCTTTACACTTACACCAACTTTACAATTATATTTTTTAATTTCATCAATCGTTTCCTTAATGTTAGAACATGCTTCATAATGAACGGTAATAATATCTGCTCCTGCTTTTGCAAAACGTTCTATATAACGAATTGGTTCTTGAATCATTAAATGAACATCAAATACTTTATCTGTTAGTGGGCGAATGGATTCTATAATAGGAAATCCAAAGGAAATACTAGGAACAAATAGACCGTCCATTACATCAATATGAACATATTCTGCTCCAGCTTCTGATATTGCAACAATGTCTTCGCCTAATTTTGCAAAATTGGCAGATAAAATAGATGGGGATAACTTGTATTTCATAAAAACCTCTTTCTTTCTAGTTGTCATTAATATTTTCGTTTGTCTTTCAATTCTTGATATAATAATTGATAATTTTCATATCTACTTTTAGGAAGTTTTCCGTCTTTAACAGCTTCCTTAATTCCACAAATGGTTTCTCCCATATGAACACAACCGTTAAACTTACAAAACTCCTCATGTTGTTCAAATTCAGGGAAATAGTCTTTTAACTCTCTTTCTGTAATATCTTCAATATAGATAGAACTAAATCCAGGTGTGTCAAGAAGATATGTTTCATCTTCTAAATGAAAAAATTCAGAATGTCTTGTTGTATGTTTTCCTCTCTTGATTTTTTCACTAATACTACCAGTTTCCATATTAGCATCTGGTTTTAGATAATTTAATAGTGAAGATTTTCCCACTCCAGATGGTCCAGCTAATACAGTTGTTTTGTATTTTAGTAATTGTTTGATATCTTCAAGTCCAGTTTTATTATGAACGCTAATAAAATACACTTCATACCCACAAGATTGGTACAAATTCTTTAATCGTTCTTGTTCTTTTTCGTCAACTAAATCACATTTATTAAAACAGATTTTTGTTGGAACGTGTTGCATTTCCATTACAATTAGGAAACGATCTAGTAAATTTAAATTTGGTTCTGGATCCTTGATTGCAAATACCACAAGTGCTTGGTCAACATTTGCAACGGCTGGACGAATAAGGGAATTTTTTCTTGGAAGAATTTCAACAATGGTTCCAATGCACTTTTCTTCGTCTAAAATTTCGATTCTCACATTGTCACCTACCAATGGCTTTATCTTTTTATTACGAAAAATACCCTTTGCTTTACATTCATATAATGTAGTATTCATTGACTGATTATCTTTTTTTTGCTCTTGATTGCAAAGTACATAATAAAAACCAGCAATTCCTTTTATGATTTTACCTTTCATGTAATGTGTTATTTCGCTCCCTTATTAAGTGTTATGAAAGTTGCCGTAAAACATATCGTCTTACGGCAACTTAATTTTTGAATTCTTTTGTTCTTATCTAGAACATTTCCATTATTCATTCTTTGATGAAGATTCAACTGGTGCTTGCGAATGATCTGTTTGTTGTGAAGGCGTAGTATTAACAGGCTTTGTTTCAGCAGGAGTTGTTTCTACAACGCCAGTTCCATCAGAAACTTGGAATGTAATATGACTTCCTTTTTGTACGGTACCACCAGTTGGAGATTGAGAAAGAATTGTTCCAGTAGCTTTATCACTACTTACGTTTACTATTGTAACTTCTAATCCTAAATCCTTTACAATAGACGTTACATCTTTAATATTTTGGCCTACCCAGTTAGATACTGTTACATTTTCTTGTTTTTTACCTAAACTAATAATTAAAGTAACTGTATCTCCCTCTTTTAGTGGAGTTTTATATTCTGCACGGATTACATTTCCTTCTTTTACTGTATCACTATATTCTTTTTCACCAATTGATACTTTTAATTTTAATTCTTCTAATTTACTTTTTGCTTCTGATTCAGAATAATTGGAAATATTTTCTGGTAATTTAATTTCTTTCTTTCCAGAACTAATTACAACATCTATTTTATCACCAACATAAATTTCAGTTCCTTTTAAAACACTTTGGGAAATAATCTTTCCAGATTCCACTTCACTATTTTCTTGTTCTGTAACTATTCCCAATTTTAATTCAGAATTTGATAAAATAGATTCTGCTTCTTCTTTTGTTTTACCAACTAAATCTGGCATTGCAACTGTCTTTTTACCTAAGCTAATTGTAATATTTACTTTTGATTTTACTTTCGCATCGCTATTTGCAGATAGACTTTGATTCATTACAAGTCCAGCTTCAATATCATTACTGTAACTTTTTGACACATCTCCTAATTCAAGGTTAACTTCTTCCAACGCATTTTTTGCTTGTGTTTCAGTCATATTTGTTAAATTAGGTACTTTTACAAATGCAGGACCTGAACTAACATATACTTTAATTTTATCTCCTTTAGAAAGGAATCCAGAACTTGGTTCTAAACGTAAAATAATATCTTTTTTAACATCTTCATTTGACTCTTCAATCT
>CAJFOH010000247.1 GCA_904395845.1 uncultured Lachnospiraceae bacterium | reverse complement strand
TAAAAAGAAAGTGGAACGCTTATTAAAAACTGCAAGAGGGCAGATAGATGGTATATTAAAAATGGTAGAGGACAATCGCTATTGCATGGATATATCCAATCAGCTACTAGCGGCACAAGCTATTTTAACAAAAGCCAATAAAGAGGTATTAAAGGCACATATGGAAGGTTGCGTAAAGGAAGCTATAAAAGATGAGAATGCAACAGAAAAAATAGAAGAAATTATGAAAGTGTTAGACAAAGTGATGAAGTAATGCTTTGAGTCTATGGATTGTCTGACACAAAAAGTTTTATGAATCAGCAAAACGCAGAAAAGAGGAATTATCATGAAAGAAAAATTTCAAGTATTAGGTATGACTTGTTCCTCCTGTCAGGCTCATGTAGAAAAGGCAGTATCTAAGCTTGACGGAGTAGAAGAAGT
This sequence comes from uncultured Lachnospiraceae bacterium, assembly GCA_904395845.1. GTDB lineage: Bacteria > Bacillota > Clostridia > Lachnospirales > Lachnospiraceae > Fimimorpha. Next base: position 5,053 of record CAJFOH010000247.1, on the reverse strand, counting down.
AAATGTAAATTTGTTATCCAATAGTATGAATGTCACATACAAAGAGGATAAGGTAACAACACAAGATATTATAAAAGCAGTAGAGCATGCTGGATATCAGGCAAGTAGTTTAAAAGAATCCGCAGGAAATAAAGTAGGAAATAGGGAAGAGAAAAAGGATAATGTAGCTTTAGAACTAAAAGAAATGAAGTTTCGACTCATTGTATCTTTTATTTTCTTAGTACCACTTATGTATATTGCTATGTACCATATGTTTGAGGATTGGTTTCACATACCAACTCCTACTGTTATAAATAATCTATTTCATGGATATGAAAATGCAATTACATTTGGCTTTACTCAACTGTTATTAGTAACACCAATTTTATTTGTCAATCGAAAATATTTTAAAGTAGGATTTACTACTCTGTTTCGAAGAACTCCTAATATGGATACCTTAATTGCATTAGGGGCAACAGCAGCAGTTGGTTATGGTATTGTTGCTATTTACTGTATGGGATATGGATTAGGTCATGGAAATATCCCTTTAGTAGAAAAGTATAGCATGGATTTATATTTTGAATCAGCAGGAACTATTTTAACATTAATTACACTTGGGAAATATTTAGAAACTAAGTCAAAAGGAAAAACAAGCGAAGCCATTACAAAGTTAATGAATTTAGCTCCAAAAGTTGCACTTGTCATTCGTGATGGCAAGGAAGTAGAAGTTGCTATTGAAGAAGTAGTAAAGGGTGATATTATTGTTGTAAAGCCAGGACAGTCTGTGCCAGTAGATGGAAAGATTGTAAGTGGCAGTTCCTTATTAGATGAGTCAGCATTAACGGGAGAAAGTATCCCTGTTGAGAAAAAAGTAGGAGATACTGTCACTGGTGCAAGTATGAATAAAACAGGATATTTCCAAATGGAAGCTACTAGAGTTGGTAATGATACAACATTATCTCAAATTATTCAGTTAGTAGAAGAAGCATCTAGCTCCAAAGCCCCAATCGCAAAATTGGCAGATAAAATTAGTGGCATTTTTGTTCCAATCGTAATAGGAATTGCCATTGTTGCAACAGTTATTTGGTTATTATTAGGAGCAAGTATAGAATTTGCTCTATCCATAGGAATTGCAGTATTAGTTATTTCATGTCCATGTGCCTTAGGTCTTGCTACACCAGTAGCTATTATGGTAGGAACTGGAAAAGGTGCAGAAAATGGAATTCTCATTAAGTCAGCAGAAAGTCTTGAAACAGCACATCTAATTGAAACAGTGGTATTAGATAAAACTGGAACAATTACAGAGGGAAAGCCAAAAGTAACCGATGTTATCGTATTTAATGATACAAAAGAAAAAGAATTTATCCAGTTAGCCGTATCTATGGAAGCAAAGTCAGAACATCCACTAGCAGAGGCAATTGTAAACTATGGGAAAGAAGCATATAATATTGGAGAAGAAGTTTCCTATTTATCTGCCAATCAGTTTGAAAGCGTTTCTGGTAGGGGAATTAAGGCAGTTGTTAATAATACGCTGTACTTTGCAGGAAATATGGCATTTATGAAAGAAAACAATATTTCTATTGATGAAGTAACTGAAATTGCAGATGAGCTTGCAATGGAAGGAAAAACGCCACTTTACTTTGCAAATGAAAATGGTATGATTGGATTACTTGCAGCAGCAGATACAATCAAAGATACAAGTAAAGAGGCGATTGACAAATTACAACATATGGGAATTGATGTTGTTATGTTAACTGGTGATAACAAAAAAACAGCAAAAGCAATTCAGAGAAAGTTAAATATTAAAACGGTTATTGCAGAGGTCATGCCACAGGATAAAGAAAGAGAAGTAAGAAAGATACAAGAACAAGGCAAACGTGTTGCAATGGTAGGAGATGGAATTAATGATGCTCCAGCACTTGCAAGGGCAGATGTTGGTATTGCGATTGGAGCAGGTACAGATGTTGCCATTGAATCAGCAGATATTGTACTTATGAAAAGTGATTTATTAGATGTAGTAACAGCTATTGAACTAAGTAAATCAGTAATTAAAAATATTAAAATAAACTTATTCTGGGCATTCTTTTATAATGCCATAGGAATTCCACTGGCAGCAGGTGTATTTTTCACTATCTTTGAATGGAAATTAAACCCAATGTTTGCATCGGCTGCAATGAGTTTAAGTTCCGTATGTGTAGTGATGAATGCACTTCGTTTACGCTATTTTCATAGTTCTTTTCAAAAAAAGATAAAAAAGGAAACTATGGTAGAACATAAAAAAGAAGTAATAGTAAAACAAGTATTATTACAAGAGAAACAATCAAAAAACAAAGAGGAAACACAAAATTTAGGAGGTAAGAAAGAAATGGAAAAAATTATTATGGTAAATGGTATGCAATGCAATCATTGCAAAATGACAGTAGAAAAGGTACTAGGTGGGATTGATGGAGTGACTAATGTAGCAGTAAACTTAGAAGAAAAAAAGGTAGTAGTAACCCTTTCCAAAGAAGTGGAAAATAATAAAATGGAAGAAGCAATTAAGGAAGCAGGATTTGAAGTAGTATCTATTTCTTAATAAATATACACACCATAGAAAATAGAATTTGATAAAAAATTAACTATTTTTTATGGTGTTTTTTTCTTATTTAAAATATGAAGTATTCACAAAAGTGGATTAAAAATAAAAAAAGTAAAAAATTATAATAAATTGATTGCAAAAAGTGAACCTTGCTAGTATAATATTTATGTATATTTTTATCTTGTTACATAAAAGAGATATAGAGATGAAAAAAGTATAACGTATGTGTAACTGCAATACAAATATTATCTAAGATGGTGTGGTAGTCATAGAGAGAATGATATTGTATTACTATACACTAATATTGAAATGTAATTCAATAAAAATATAAAAGTAACAGTGGGGAAATGAAAGTGGATACAATTTTTATAGATGATGAATTTCAGGACATTATTGACCAGTTGCAAGAAGCAAAGACTACTGGTGATTTTGAAAAAGTAAAAGTATTATCAAAGGAGTTAGAAGACAAAGCAGTTCTTTCTGGTAATACATATTCAGAAGCATTAGCACAATATTTTCATGCAATCTGTGGGTTTTATTATAATACTCCATCTATTACGAAAGAACATTGTTTAAAGGCAAAAGAAATTTGTAAAGATTTTGATTATCATAAATTATACGCTTTAATTTGTATGACAGAGGGAAGTGCTTATGTATATCTCAATGAAAGACAAAGTGCAATTGGTAGTTTTTTAGAAGGATATTATTTAGCAACAGAGTATTCTCTTGGAACTGTTCGAGCACAAACACTTAATAATATAGGGTCAATATTTGCAGATTTAGAAAGTTATGATATTAGTTTAGATTACTATATTAAGTCTTTTAAAATTATGGAAGAATTGGAAAGTTGTCCAAGAAGGGCAATTTTAATTTTACATCTTAATATTGTATATAACTATGTGCGTAAAGGTGACTTTAAAAAAGCGATAGAGTGGGAAGAAACTTATTTAGCAGAAGAACATAATAGTTCAAGTTTATTTGTTAGAAATAGTCTACTAGCTTGTCATATTTTAATGGAGTATAAGGATGATACACCAGAGGAGCTAGAAGCAAAGATTAATGAATATTTGGATTATGTGCAAACAAGTAATATTGATAATCACTTTATGCAAATAATATTTGATGTTATTGAGTGTTGTTATGATATCAATAACGTACATTTGGCAAAAAAGATTATTGATATTATAGAGCCCGTTGTTGCTGGCTTAGATGTTTACGATTACAAAGAGCGTTTGTTATATGTTAAAACTGAGTTGTGGCAAATATTAGGAGATAAGAAAGCACTATATTCTGATTTACTAGAATATCGAGATATTGTAAACAAAGCTAAGATTGTAAAACAAGAAAATGAATGTGTTGGTTTACTGTCTCAGATTCAACTTCAAGAAATTGAAGAAAAAAGAAAGCAAATGGAAATTAGAAACCAAGAGCTAAAAAGACAAAATGAACTAGATATGTTTACTGGTTTACTAAATAAAGTAGCTTTTAGAAAGCGACTAGAAGAACGTTTAGTAAGAAAAAGTGAAAATATTGGTAGAGATGTATTAATATTAGTAGACATTGACAATTTCAAACGTATTAATGATGTATATGGTCATATTACAGGTGATATTATTATTAAAGAGATGGCAAATTTATTGAAATCAAAAGCACGAGATATTGATTATGTTGGTAGAATTGGTGGAGATGAATTTTGTATCTTATTAATAGAAGTATATAGTATAGAAAGTGTAAAAAATCTATTAGAATCATTAGTAAAAGAAATCCATGACTTACGTGTAAAAGATTTAGAAGATGTAAATATTACAGTTAGCGTAGGTGCAGCTCTTCTTGAAAAGGAAAAAGGCTATACATATACATTTGAAAAAGTTGATAAAGCCATGTATCTGGCAAAGAAGAAAGGAAAAAATACATACGAAATTAGTATATAATTTCATATAGTAGATAGAAGAAAGGTCTTATGAATATGGTAGTTTTTAATAAACAGTTTTTATTAAAACGGTTCATAAGACTTTTTTGTTGTAAAAAAATGTATCATTTCAAGTAGAAATAATTTATAATAAAAGTAGAATAGAATTGTTTATGTAAATAAATTATCTACTAAAAAGAATAAAATGTGATAAACAATATTGAGTACACGAAAAAGCATAAAAGGAAGGGGACTTTAATGAACATAGTTCAAAAGAATAAAATTCAAGAGAATATAATTCCAGAGAATATAATTCCAGAGAATATAATTCAAAAGAATATAACTCAAAAGAATATAAAACCAATAAATATAAGAGAGTATTTACTATCCTATAAATTAATAACAGACGGGGCATTTGGCACGTATTATGCTAGCCTTTGTAATGATAGTAATGAGGTGATAGAAGAAGCTAATATTAAAAACAAAGAGCTTGTTAGAAGGATACATAGAGAGTATTTAGAAGCAGGTGCAAAGTTGATTCGAACTAATACATTTGCTTCCAATACAGTTTCGTTTCATAGTGATTT
>CAJFOH010000246.1 GCA_904395845.1 uncultured Lachnospiraceae bacterium | reverse complement strand
TTGACTATATATGGGCATTTGTTTTTTCCTATGGGATAATAACAAATCACTCCATTTCCAATTTCAATGAAAGCCACTCCAATATTTTTTACAATATTTTTTACTTTTCCAATATAAATGTTTCCTAACAAAGAAGTATTGTCTTTTTCTTCTATATCTAGTTGGATCACCTTACCATCTTGATACAGAGCATTTACAATGTTTCCTTTATAATGAACTAAGATGCGTTTATTTTTCTTACTCACCAATTTCATCACCTAACGCTTCTAGGGAAATCAAATCCATTGGTGTATCTTCTAATTTCATATTTTTATCTGCGTATAATTCCAAACGATGAATCTGGAACGTAAATGGATTTAATTCCATTCCTAGCTTATCATAATATGCCTGCATTACAAGTTCTGGTTTTATGTTACTTACGCTACCAGTAGATACTTGCATAAATATGTTATCCCCTCTTACCTCTAATTGATAAATTAAAGGACGGATATTCATTTCCATTTCACTTTTCTTTGTCTTTTTTACAATATTAATTTCTTCTTGATTGTAAAATTCCTTTAATCCTTCAAAAAAGGCAATTTTATTTTCTGGTTCATATCCTTCTCGAAAAGACAACACATAATCAGCAGCTGCCACAATAGACATAGCATTTTTACTATCTTCTGGAAGTTGTCGATAACTAATAACAGAAAATCCCTCTACCATACAACGATTAAAATCTTCTACCATTTCTTTTGAGGACTTTGTGGAGTTTACTTCAATGTCCATATACTCCCCTTCACTTGTAAGTCCAATTCCAAGAGGTGCGGCAAAGGACATAATCTGATGTGGATTAAATCCAGCAGAATAACAAATGTCTACATCTGCTCGCCTGATTGCCTTTTGAAAATATCTCATAACATCTAAATGTCCTACAAACTTCATTGCACCTTCTTTTTTAAATTTAACTCTAATTTTCATAGCAAACGCCACCTCCAAACTTCATTACGCCACAACCAGAACACTTCATACGGCAATTTGGTGTTTCTGTTTCATTTTGTGCTCGTTCCCATTCTTTTTGTAAAAACTTCTTCGTTACCCCTGTGTCGATAAAATCCCAAGGTAGTACTTCGTTAATATCACGTTCTCTTGTTGTATAAAAATCAATGGATACTCCACATTCTTCAAATGCTTCCATCCATTTTTCATTATCAAAAAATTCAGACCAAGAGTCAAACAGGCAACCTTTTTCATAGGCTTTTACTAATACATCAGCTACTCGTCTATCCCCTCTTGCAAATACGCCCTCTAATACTGTTAAATCAGCTTCATGCCAGTTATATTTTAAACTTTTTCTATTTAATTGTTCTTTAAATGTATTGTTTACTAACCTAGCTCTACGAATAAATTCTTCTTTAGTACACATTGGTGACCATTGGAATGGTGTAAATGGCTTTGGAACGAAGAAAGAAGAACTTGCTACTACTTGCACCTTGCCATTTCTTTGATCCTTTGGTATCTCATAATAACGGCGAGCAATTTTTTCTGATAAATAGGCAATTCCTTTCATATCTTCTTCGGTTTCTGTTGGAAGTCCTAACATAAAGTATAACTTCACACGATTCCAACCACCTTCAAAGGCAAGTCCTGCACCATTTAAAATTACTTCTTCTGTTAAGCCTTTATTAATAACATCACGAAGACGTTGAGAACCTGCTTCTGGAGCAAAAGTTAAACTACTCTTTTTAATATCTTGCACTTTACTCATTACATCAAGGGCAAAGGCATCAATACGTAGAGATGGTAGGGAAATATTTACTCCCTTTTCTTTAAATTCTTCAATTAGAAACATTACAAGCTCTTTTAAATGGCTATAATCACTGGAACTTAGAGAACTTAATGAAATTTCTTCATATCCTGTATTTTTAATCATTTTATATGCTAAATCTTTTAAAAATTCTAGGCTACGTTCACGAACTGGTCGATATACCATACCTGCTTGACAAAAACGACAACCACGAATACAGCCTCTTTGAATTTCAAGCACAACTCTATCTTGAGTTGCCTTAATATATGGAACAAGTGGCTTTTCAGGATAAAAAGTTTCACTTACTTCCATTTCTAATTCCTTTGTAATTTTTTCCTTTGCATGAGGATTGTTTGGCTTAAAAGACTGGATTGTCCCATCTTCGTTGTAAGTTACATCATAAAGAGAAGGAACATATAACCCTGGAATTTCAGCAGCTAGCTCTAAGAACTCCTTACGGCTTTTTCCTTCTTCTTTGCATTTTTTATATAAATCAATAAATGGATATAATTGTGTTTCTCCTTCTCCAATATAAAAAATATCGAAAAAGTCTGCAATTGGTTCTGGGTTATAAGTACAAGGACCTCCACCAATGACAATAGGATCTTCCTCTGTTCGTTCCTTTGCATACAAAGGAATACCACTTAAATCCAATACTTGTAAAATGTTTGTATAACACATTTCATATTGAATGGTAATCCCTAAAATATCAAAACTTTTAATTGGCTGCTGGGATTCCACAGCAAAAAGAGGAATGTTTTT
>CAJFOH010000245.1 GCA_904395845.1 uncultured Lachnospiraceae bacterium | reverse complement strand
TATCTAGTTTTATCTATTTTTAATATTTTCTATTTCAATATGTATTCTTTATTGTTATCTTTGTTTCCGATATTTGAATATTTTTACTTTATAACTCTAGTAAATATTTTTGCATTGGCTCTAAATAATGGACATATGCTCCATGCTTTAATTCTACTTTATAGTCTTTGTCCACTTCTTCATAAGTGAAACTTTTTCTCCCACCATTTTTCGCTCGTTCCCAAAATATTTTTATATGAGAAAATGGCAATAAGTAGGTTTCATCTTTTTTGGAAAAATACAGTAAAATAAATGCCACTCCTTGCTGCTTTTCAAATTCTTCCATAAATTGTACTTGATGCTCATGAATATTTGCGATTGGAAAGGTTAAACTTGCACACTCCTTTGCATCAAAGCATACTGGTATTCCTTGTACCACACCAATATAATCTACCGTACTTTTTTGCTCAAAATAGGCAAGGGTAATATGCCTTGTAGACTTATCAATATTAATAGGCTTAATAGGGGTAGGTACTTTTTGGATAAGAGCCAAACCTCTGCTTCTATAAAAATCATTGGTATGATTTACCATATCTTCTAGGGTTGAACCACGAAGTCCTCTCGTATTCCATGTTGCCATTATACTACTAATCCTTCTTTCTCCATTAGTTTTTTAAAGTCTTTTGGTAGGGAGGCAGTAAAGACTTTTCCTGATAAATAAGAAAGCCCTCCTTCTAACTTTGGCATTTCTAACTCATAGGAATGAAGCATTTGACGATTAATATTGCAAGTTTTATAAAAGTAATCATTTGCTTGTTTGTTTCCATACTTCATATCTCCAATGAGAGAATGACCAATAGACGATAAATGAGCACGAATTTGGTGGGAGCGCCCTGTAATTAATAATACTTTTAATAAGGTTACCTTTCCATTGGTTGCAAGTGGTGTATATTCTGTTTCAATCCACTGCTCATTATCCATTCCTCTACGTTCTTTTTGTACTTCTACTTTATTTGTCTTTTCATTTTTCACTAAATATCCTTTTAAATGACATTTCTTATCCAATTGTCCATTAACAATACAATAGTAATATTTGTGCATGGTTCTTTCTTTTAATAGCTTTGACATTTCTTGTAGTCCTAACAATGACTTACCAGCTACAATAATACCACTTGTATTTCTATCTAATCGGTTGCATACTGATGGTTTAAAGGAACGAAGCTGTTCTTTTGTCATTTGATTGGAGTCTAGCAAATAATTAATGATATACTCCACCATAGAGATGTCACTCTCTTTTGCTTTTTGTGAAAGCATACCTGCTGGCTTATTTAAAATCATAATATTATTATCTTCATAGATAATATCCAAATTAGTAGAAGCCTTTGTAATTTGCACACTAGAAAACTTTTCTATTGTTTCATTACTTAAAAATAATTTAATCTCATCATTACAAACAAGTTTTTCTGAACCATCTGCTTTTTTTCCATTAAGTGTAATATTTTTCTTACGAAGCATTTTATATATAAAGCCTTTTCCCGCTTCATTTAAGTATTTTTGCAACAACTTATCCAAGCGTTGCCCTGCTTCATTTTCTGTTACAGTTATAATTTTCAATGTAGTATCTCCTTTTCTATTATTCCTTACTAGAATGATTCATATGGTAAGCTAACCATGACTTTGGTATAAAATGACTGATTCCATGCGGCATCTTTATTGCAAATCCATAGGTTGAAATAGCCTTTCTTCTTTTGCTATCTTTTAGTGCCTTTTTTACAACCTTTGTTTCATCAGCTAAAAATAATTTTTTTATAGGAGAAATTGCTTCATGTATTTGAGCCACGTTAAAAAATTCTGTCTTCACAGGTCCTGGACAAATGGCTGTTACAGAAATGTGTTTCTTTTTTAACTCTCCTCTTAGCCCATAGGAAAAATGAAGAACAAACGCTTTTGTGGAAGCATAAACTAGAAAATATGGCTGTGGTAAAAATGCAGACCCTGAAGCATAGTGAATAATATGACCACCCTTTTTTATGTATGGTAACACTACATAGGTCATCCACACAAGAGCTTCACAATTAACATCTACCATTCCTGTTTGTTCTTGTACGTTTCCTTGGGTAAATGAACCTATAATACCATAGCCTGCACTATTTACTAAGACAGACACCTTCGGTTGTTCTTCTTTTATCAACTGTTCAAAACCTTTTCGTTTTCCTCTATCTGTTACATCAAGTACAATGGTTTTTACAGTTATATTTTTTTCTTGTTCCAACTCTTTTTTTAATGATAACAGTCTATCTTCCCGCCTTGCAATCAACCATAATTCCTCTATATCAGGAAAATAGGTTGTCATTTGCCTTGCAGTTTCTGCTCCCATTCCTGAAGATGCCCCTGTAATAATCCCAATATTTTTTCGTTTCTTCTTATGATAATTTACTTGATTATTCCTTTCTTTCTTCATTTCCTCACCTACTCATATTTTCTACCATGCAAACATACACATTTATCACCGAATCTTCATAAACCATTTCATTTTACAATTAAAACACATCACAAATTGCTATTTTTTGAAACCGGAAGAAAGAATCCTATTTCATTTAACAAAAAGATACCTTTCCATCTTATCATCATTCAATCTTCCTTTCTTGTTAACCAATCCGCATACTTCTCTTTTTTTACAAGCTTTTAAGCTGTAGCAACTCCTCTTTTGTCAACAAACGGTACTCTCCTACCTTTAATGTTTCATCTAATGTTAAAGGTCCCATAGAAATTCGTTTTAAATAGGTTACTGTACAACCGAAGTATTCAAACATTCGTTTTACTTGATGAAACTTTCCTTCTCGAATGGTTAAATAACAAGTTGTTTCGTTTAATAATTCTAACGTTGCTGGCATAGTTTTAAACTCTTCTTCTAATGTAATTCCTTGTAACATTTCTTCTTTTGCATTTGCTGGAATTTTACTATCAAGTTCTACATAATAAGTTTTATCTACATGTTTTTTAGGCGATAATAAACGATGTGCCAAATCTCCATCATTGGTAATTAATAACAACCCTTCTGTATCAATATCCAATCTTCCTACTGGAAATAAATCTTTTCGGCTTTTATCGTCTATTAAATCAATGACTGTTTTATATTTTCTATCTTCTGTTGCAGATACTACACCTTGTGGTTTATTTAACATATAGTATTCGGTTTGCACATAAGAAATTGGTTGTCCATCCATATATACTATGGTAGTTTCTATGTCTATTTTTGTTTCAGGACTTTTTATTTTTTCATCATTAATCGATACTCTACCTTTTTTAATGGCATCTTTGACCTGTGTTCTTGTTCCACAACCCATATCTGCCAAATATTTATCTAATCGCATCAGTTTTGCCATAATATCCTCCGACTATCTCATTCTTTTTCTATCTATTACATCTTGTACCATATACCTTGCATAGTACAGAATATAACATACATTTTGTATTTTTCTATTTCTTATCATAGCATAGTTTTTTCCTATCGTCATTTCTTTTTCTTCATCATTGGAACGAAAAAAGACATATCCCAAAAGCGATAACATGAAACCATATTTTAATGTTATCGCTTGAACATTTCATTGGGTATGCCTTTTCTTCTTTTTTACACGTTTTTACTATACTAAATTAAACTATCCTTTATTTTATCATAATACCATTGTTGCTACTGCCATCTCCAGCCTGCCAAGTACTTATTTTTCAACGTAGTCTTGTTTCCCTTTGCAAATCCTAGTGGATAGCCATTAACACATATCAAATACCAACCCTTTAATGAGCCATTTACCATATCCTCTACTTCTAATGTTTCCCCTTTTAGATACTTAATTACTCGTGGGTCATCTACTGAAAAATCAATACATTTATCATATTGTCCTTTCTTTAATGCCATTGCAAGCGCTTGACTTGGCTCAAAACGTCTTTTTTTACATTCTCCTAACAATAAACCTGAACGCAAAATTCTAAGACCATCTAAATTACAATCACAATCTGGTAAATACATTACCTTTTCCCCACGAAAATTGATTCTTGACATATCTAGTGGAAGATGAACGGATTGTAAAAACTCCATTAATTCTTCTTGTTTTTCCACTTCTTTATTTTTACCTAATGAAGAAACCTTCTTCTTTTCTTTTGTATCTTTTTCTCCTTCTTTTTGAAGTAACACAAGATAGTGTCCTTCCCCTTTCATACGTTGTGGCCAAATACGAACGGACTCCTCAATATGTTCTACCTCTGGTGCATATTCCTTTAACCCTGCACCAAACCCTTCGTATCTATTTTCAATCGGCACAATGGAAAGCTCTGGATAAGTTTCTAGTAAATATTTAATTGTACCTTCATTTTCCTTTGGATTAAAGGTACAGGTAGAATATAACAACATTCCACCTGGCTTTAACATTTTAACTGCATAAGTTACTATTTCACGTTGTAACTTGGCATAAAAATCCGTTCCCTTTTCCAACCAGCTTTTTATTACTGCTGGCTCTTTACGAAACATTCCTTCCCCAGAACATGGAGCATCAATTAAAATTTTATCAAAATATTCATGAAAACGGTCTACTAGCTTATGTGGCGATTCACTTAAAATTATGGCATTTGTTGTTCCAAATAATTCTAAATTTTTAAGCAATGCTTTTGCTCTTGAATTGCTAATATCATTGCTTACTAACACCCCTGTACCATTTAACTTAGCTGCAAGCTCCGTACTTTTTCCACCTGGTGCAGCACATAAGTCAAGCACTTTATCTCCTTCTTCAATAGGAAGTACATTGGCTGGAGTCATTGCACTTGGCTCTTGTAAATAATACAATCCTGCAAAGTAATATGGGTGTTTGGCAGGTTTGTCACTTCCTTCATAATAATACCCATTGGAAATCCAAGGAATTGGTGTTAGTGGAAATGGGCTAATTGCTTCAAACTCCTCTGGAGAAATTTTTGATGTATTTACACGAAGTCCATACACCCTTTGTTCTTTAAAACTTTCCAAGTAGGCGTCATATTCTTCTTTTAATAATTCTTTCATACTATCTAAAAACTCAACTGGTAATTCCATGCTTTATCCTCTCAATCTAAATCATAAGTATTTTCATTATGTATTATATGTTTCAATATCACTTATTCATTGCATTATGGAAATATCTTTTATTCCTCTTAACTTTTATGCTTTCAATTTCTTACTG
>CAJFOH010000244.1 GCA_904395845.1 uncultured Lachnospiraceae bacterium | reverse complement strand
TGTTTCAAAAGAAGAATTTCCATTTACCATACCTTCTCCATAAAGAATAACATTTTCAACATGAAGACCAGTAATAATACCTGCAAACATTTTTAAAGGATTTCCTTCCCATGTTCCTAAGTTATATTCATCTGTTTCATCATAACTTTCAATCATTCCTGGAAGAATAGGATAATTATGGCGATTATCATCTGCTACTAATACAGCATCTTTTTCTATTTCAAAACGAATGTGGCTTTTTAAAAATAAACTGGTTATTTTATAATTACCTGCTGGAACTAATACTCTTCCCATCTTTGGACAAGCCATAATGGCTGCTTGGATAAATGGAGTATCATTTTGTATCCCATCTCCTTTTGCACCAAATTCTTTTACATTTAAAGTTACAAATTCATAGTCTGTTACTACTGTGATAGCAGCTTCTACTTCCTTCTTTCCTTCTTCTCTTACAGCGATTTCATATGTTGTATCTGGCTTTAAACCAAAGAGAGACGTAATCACTTTATTGGTATGTTTTACTACACATCCATTTAAAAGAATTTCATATTTTTTGATTGTATTATATGTACCGCCATCTGCAAGTTCTAGGGATAAGCTTCTTGCAGTTTTCATAACTAATTTTAATTCCATAACGACTCCTTAAGATTTGTAACTTTCTTATTTTTCCTCTTTATACATAAGATATTGAGCGTATGCCATCATAAATGGACCTACTCCTTTTGCATCATCCGAAACGATTCGCTCTGATAGATAATACTCTACACTTCCATCTCTCTTTTCCCCTGGTCCTAACCCAGCAACATGACAAATTCCTGTTAAATGCCATCCATCTTCGCTTTCTTTTAGCTTTTCACTTATTAATCCTTCTACAATGGCAACACCAATTGGTCCATATTTTTCTTTGGAAAGAACACCCATTCTACATGCCTTAAGAATTGCATATCCAATCATTGCACTTCCTGAAGTTTCTAAGTAATTACCTTCTACATCGCTTCGATCAATTACTTGGTAAAATAACTTTGTCTTTTCATCTTGATATTGCAAAATTCCCTTGACAGATTCTTTGAAAATCTCTTGTAACTCTCTATATTGTTCATAAATTTCCTCACTCATAGCATCCATAACATCAATAAGTGCCATTAAGTACCATCCCATACTTCTTAACCAAAAGTTAGGGGAGCATCCTGTTTCCTTATTACACCATGGCTGAATTTTGGCTTCATCATATGCATGATAAGACAATCCTTTTTCTTCATTATATAAATATTTTCTAACATTTCTAAATTGTTCTAGAATATCATTGTACTTTGACTTCCCATCATACTTTGTTTCATATTCCATATAAAAAGGTTGTGCCATATATAATCCATCTAACCAAATTTGATTTGGATAAATTTGTTTGTGCCAGAAATTTCCACATTGACATCTTGGATGTTCTCTTAATTGTCCCATAACAACTTCAATGGCTTTTCTATATTTTTCTTCGTTTGTTTTATCATACATATAAAACAATACTTTTCCTGAATTAATGCTATCAATATTATATTGTGAAACATCATAGCGATTAATCGTTCCATCTTCATTGATGTAATCTTTTAAATAATTTTCAACAAATTGATAATATTCCTTATCCTTTGTTGCTTCCTCCATTTGCTTGCATCCCATTAGAATACATCCATCTTCGTAATTCCAATGGTCTTTGTAATTTTCATATGAACTTAAATATTGTTTAAAAAATTGTTGTACGTTCATTTGATTACCTTCCCTTCTTTATTAGATACTTTTTGAATCAATTGATTGTTTGTTTCATTTTATGATTATAAGTTATTTTTCATAAAAAATCAATGATTAAAACTATTTTTTTATATATTATTTTATCTTTGATATTTCTTCTATTTTCTATTTTAGACAAAACAGAAAATTCCTTTTCTATCAAATGATTTATCCTATCAAACACTACTATTATAGTCCTACCTTAATATAAGAACTTTATATATTTAAAAAAAAGGCTACTGCCTTTGGGTTTTTATGACCAAAAACAGTAGTCCTTTTCTTTTATTTATTCTTTTTCATTTTCTTTACAACAACAACCCCTATTACACATAATCCAGAAAGAACTGCTAATGAAATATACAATACTATATTGTTATTATCACCTGTATGTGTGCTTTCTCCTACTGTTGTAGTTTCCTCAGAAGAACCCTTACTTCCGTCTGTTGCTTTTTGTGTATCTACTACATTACCTTTCGTTGTAGTTTCTTCACTACCATCTGTCGTAGCTTCCTCTGTACTTGTTTCTTTACTACTTTCTGTTGTAGTTTCTTCTGTACTTATTTCTTCGCTACTTTCTGTTATAGTTTCTTCTGTGCTTATTTCTTCGCTACTTTCTGTTGCAGTTTCCTCTGTACTTGTTTCTGGTGGAAGATAAATATTTTCAAAGATTGCTGTTTTGTCAGGATATGTAACTTCTGCTTTTAAATATCCATTTAATCCATCACTTACTGTTACAACAACAGAATAAGTAGTCTTGTCATATATTACATTAC
>CAJFOH010000243.1 GCA_904395845.1 uncultured Lachnospiraceae bacterium | reverse complement strand
TATTATTTTCTACAGACATTTTAAATAATAAAATATATAACAAGAAAAGGTATATATCTCTCAAATACTGAAACATATATACCCTTTCTAACCTTTTTATAGATATATCTTATTTTTTAATTTTAAAGCTACTCTTTAATGATACAATACGATTAAATACTAAATGCTCTGATGTTGTGTCTTTATAGTCTACACAGAAAAATCCATTTCTTACAAATTGGAAGCTATCGTAAGCTTTTGCATCCTTTAGTGATGGCTCTACAAAACATTCTCTTACTACTAATGAATTTGGATTTAAGTTTAGACTTCCATCTTCATTTAACTTACCTTTTTCTTCGTCTACAATATTTTCATATAAACGTGCTTCTGCTTTTACAGCAGTTGTTGCTTCTACCCAATGAATTGTCCCTTTTACTTTTCTTCCTGTAAATCCAGTACCACTCTTTGTTTCTGGATCATAAGTGGCATGTACTTCGATTACATTTCCGTTTTCATCTTTTACACAACCAGTACAAGTAACAAAATATGCGTTCATTAAACGAACTTCATTTCCTGGGAATAGACGGAAGTATTTTTTAATTGGTTCTTCCATAAAATCTTCTCTTTCAATATAAAGTTCACGACCAAATGGAATCTTTCTACTTCCCAACTCTTTATTTTCCATATTGTTTTCTGCATCTAAGTATTCAATTTGTCCTTCTGGATAATTGTCAATGATTAACTTAATTGGATCTAAAACTGCATTTACTCTTGACTTTTTAAGTTTCAAATCTTCTCGAATACAGTATTCAAGCATTGCGTAATCAACAGAAGAATTTGCTTTTGATACACCTACCATATCTACAAACATTTTAATAGATTCTGGAGTAAAGCCTCGTCTTCTTAATGCACTAAGAGATACTAACCTTGGATCATCCCAACCATCTACAATGCCATCTTCTACTAATTGCTTAATGTAACGCTTCCCTGTGATTACATTGGTCAAATATAACTTGGCAAACTCAATTTGCTTTGGTGGGTTTTTAAATTCACACTCTCTTACTACCCAGTCGTATAGTGGTCTATGATCTTCAAACTCTAAAGTACAAATAGAATGTGTAATGTTTTCAATAGCATCTTCAATAGGATGAGCAAAGTCATACATTGGATAAATACACCAAGCATCTTTTGTTCTATGGTGATACATATGAGCTACACGATAAATAATTGGATCTCTCATATTAATGTTTGGAGATGCCATATCAATTTTAGCACGAAGCACTTTTTCTCCATCCTTATACTTACCAGCTCTCATATTTTCAAATAATTCTAAATTTTCTTCAATGGAACGGTTGCGATATGGACTCTCTTTTCCTGGTTCTGTTAATGTTCCTCTGTATTCACGAATTTCCTCTGGTGTTAAATCACATACATACGCTTTTCCTTTTTTAATAAGAAATACGGCACATTCATACATTTTTTCAAAGTAATCAGAAGCAAAAAATAATCTATCTTCCCAATTTGCACCTAACCATTCAATATCCTTTAAAATAGACTCAACAAATTCTGTTTTTTCTTTGGTTGGATTTGTATCGTCAAAACGCATATTGAATTTTCCATTATACTTTTGAGATAATCCATAGTTTAATAAGATTGACTTAGCATGTCCAATATGCAAATATCCGTTTGGCTCAGGTGGAAATCTTGTATGAACAGTTTCATACACTCCCTCTGCCAAATCTTTATCTATAATTTGCTCAATGAAGTTTTTAGAAACAACTTCTTTAGAATTATTTTCTTTAGAATTACATTCTTTTTCTTCTACTTCATTGACTAGCTTTTTTTCTTCCATGTGTTTCCCTCCGAATATTATTACTTATATTAAATATCATAGCTAGAAAATGTTATTTCGTCAACAAATTTTCATAATTGTATCTTATTTCTTCTATTTTTCTTCCGAAAGCAAAAGGCTTAATGAATGTTAAAAACTCATTAAACCTTTTAGCAATACTATATTGTATTGTGATTTCATATAGGGCGATAACGAAATTTCAGCTTATAGTACTACCTCTAACAGTAATTTCCTACTTACTTAGATTCTACAACCAATAACTTATCATACAATTTTTCATATTCTCTTGCCGAAGTATTCCAAGAAAAATCTTGCTTCATAGCACGAACTACCATCTTATCCCATTGCTTTCTATGGGAAAAATAAGTTTCTTTTGCATAATTAATAATATAAAGCATCTCATGTGCATTATAATTGGCAAAGGAATAACCAGTTCCTTCTCCTGTATATTCATTATATGGAATAACCGTATCTCTTAAACCTCCTGTTTCACGAACAATAGGAAGTGTTCCATATCGTAAACTCATTAATTGACTAAGTCCACAAGGTTCAAATAAAGATGGCATTAAAAAGGCATCACAACCTGCATAGATTTCATGAGATAATTCTTCTGAATAATAAATATTAGCAGAAACACGATTTGGATATTTTTTTGCATAGTAAGAAAATAATTCTTCGTATTTTCGCTCTCCTGTTCCTAAAATAACAAGTTGCACATCTTCCCTACATATTTGTTCAATGACACATTGTACTAAGTCAAACCCTTTTTGATCGGTTAATCTAGATACGATTCCTATCATAAATACATTTTCATCACAATCCAATCCTAATTTCTTTTGAAGGGCTAATTTATTTATCTTTTTTGCTTGTATTACATTTGTAGCATCATAATGACACTCAATATCAATATCTGTCTCTGGATTATAAAAGTCATAATCAAGTCCATTTACTATTCCAACTAAATGATTGGATTTTGCACGAAGAAGACCGTCCAAACCTTCACCATAAAATTGTGTCTGAATCTCTTGTGCATACGATTTGCTAACTGTAGTTATTACATCTGCATATACAAGTCCACCTTTTAATAGATTTCCATTTTGATATGCTTCTAACTTGTCATTTGTAAAATAATAATCAGATAATCCTGTTATATTGCGAATGGTTTGAACATCCCATACTCCTTGGAATTTTAAATTATGAATGGTAAAAATAGTCTTAATTCCTTGGAAAAATGGATTTCCTTGAAAACTATCATTTAAATATACAGGTATTAAACCTGTTTGCCAGTCATGACAATGAATAATATCTGGACGAAAATCAATAATTGGTAACGCAGATAATACTGCTTTTGAAAAGAATGAAAACTTTTCAATATCTTCATACATATTGCTGTAAGGCCATGGACCTGAAAAATAGAATTCGCTATCAATAAAATAAAAATGAATTCCTTCATATTCCATTTCTAAAATTCCTACATATTGATTTCTCCAACAAAAATCAGTATAAAAATGATTGATATATTTCATCTCATTTCTTAATTCTTCTTTGATACATAAATATTTTGGTAATATTACTCTTACATCATATTCATCTTTATCAAAATATTTTGGTAATGAACCAACCACATCAGCAAGTCCTCCTGTCTTAATAAAAGGTACGCATTCTGATGCTGCAAATAACACTTTCTTCATCTTTTTTCCTCCTAATTTATGAATCTTCCATATATTTTTCCTATTCTGCCTTAAATTTCGCCACTTTTATGTACACCTATTGCCAATGTTACCGGTTAACCTATGGAATCTGTGTATGTTTATTTCTATTATACACTATTTTCTTCATAATTAAAAGGATATTCTAATATTTCTCACAAATTATTGAATCACTTTCATCTGTAATCTAATTTTATCTGAAATCAATGCAATAAACTCAGAGTTTGTTGGCTTTCCTTTTCCAGTATCTATGGTATATCCAAAAAGATTATCTATAGTATCCATCTTTCCTCTATTC
>CAJFOH010000242.1 GCA_904395845.1 uncultured Lachnospiraceae bacterium | reverse complement strand
GGATTGCAGAAATGGGTGGAATGACAGCTGATATTAATGGTAAGGTTTATAGTTTCCCATTATGTATCGAAGGTAGAGGTATTATCTACAATAAGACAGCCATTGAAGATACATTAGGAAAAGAATTTGACCCAGCTTCTATTAACTCTTATGATTCTTTCAAAGCAATTTTAGAAGAATTAAGAGCAGCTGGTATGGAATATCCAGTAGTATTAACAAAAGAAGACTGGTCTTTAGGTGCTCACCAATTACAATATGTTTATGAAACAAAAGATGGTGACTTAGGTTGGGAAGATGTGATTGAACAGTTAAAGGCAGGAGAATTAAAGCTTGCTGATTATGAACGTTTTGATCAATTTGTTCAAACATTTGACTTATTAAAAGAATACAACATTAACAATCCTGAACCACTTGCAGCTACATATGAACAAGATCCAATCTATTTAGCAGATGGAGATGCAGCATTCTGGGTAAATGGTTCTTGGGCATGGACAAACATCGTAGAAGCTGGCGGTGAAGACAATGAATACGGATTTATTCCATATGTATTAGGAAATGATACTTCTGATTTTGTAAATACACAAATTCAAGCATGTGCTTCTAAGCAAGTAATGATTGATAAAGAAAAAGCAACAGAAGAAGAAATTCAAGCTGCAAAAGATTTCTTAAATTACTTAGTATATGATGAAGCAGGACAAAAAGGATTAGTAGAAGAATGTAGTATGATTCCAGTTGCTTCTAACAACAAGTTTGTGCCAGCAGATCCATTAGGAAAGGCTATTAAGAAAGCGATTGGTAATGATGCAGTATTTACAGCTGCTGCTATCGTTCCAGGGGATCACTGGGCAGTATTAGGTGCTTCTATGCAAAAATACCTTGCAGGAGAAAGTACAAAAGATGAATTAGCACAATCTATTGAAGAATACTGGTTAAATCAAAAGTAATTCAAGGGAACAATGATTTTTGAGAAAAATTAAATAAAAGGTAAATGAATTATATTAATAAATTAATTACATTAATAAATTAATTACATTAATTGGGAAATAGAGGGGAACTTCTATTTCCTAATTCCCTATGAAATCTGTATATGTATCAACTACAAATATAGATAAATGTCCTAATGAATATTAGAAAAATAGCAATACTATGATATGCATAGAGAATCTTAAGAAAAATAAGAAAGAAGGGTGAATGATGGAGATTAAAAGTAGAAAACAAAGCTTGAAAATATTTGGAATATTTGCATTACCAGGAATATTTGCATTTACGGCAGTTGTAATTATTCCATTTTTATATGGTTTGTATTTAACATTCACAGATTGGAATGGAATTTCTAGTAATACAAATATTATCGGTTTTTCCAATTATGTAGATGTATTTAAGGATACAGAATTTTGGAAAGCATTACTACTTACATTAAAATATGTAGTATGTAGTGTTGTACTTGTAAACGTAGTAGCATTCTTTTTAGGTTACGTTCTTACAAGTAAGATGAAAGGAATTGGCTTTTTCCGTACAGGATTTTTTACACCAAACTTAATTGGTGGAGTAGTTCTTGGTTTTATTTGGCAGTTTATATTTTCAAGAGTTCTTGTAAGTATTGGAAGTAGTACAGGAATTGACTTTTTATCCAGTTCATTTTTAGCAGACCCAACAAAAGCATTTTGGGCAATGGTAATTGTAACTGTATGGCAAACATCTGGTTATATGATGTTAATTTATATTGCTGGTTTTACTGGAATTTCAGCAGACGTTATGGAAGCAGCAAGCATTGATGGTGCAACAGGATTCCAAAAGTTAAAAAATGTTACAGTACCTCTTATGATGCCATCTTTTGTAATCTGTATTTTCTTAACATTATCTAGATGCTTTATGGTATATGATTTGAATTTATCTTTAACAGGTGGAGAACCTTATGGTTCAACAATTATGGCAGCGATGCATGTATATAACAAAGCCTTTACATCAAAACAATATGGTGTAGGTCAAGCAGAAGCACTAATTTTATTCTTAATGGTAGCAATTGTTAGTGGTATCCAAATTTATTTAGGAAAGAGAAAAGAGGTGGAAGCATAATGAAGGAAAATAACATTGGTGGAACAAAAGCAACAGTGAAGAAAATTATTACTTATGTAGGATTAATTTTTGTATTTTTTATTTACATGTTTCCATTTATTTTTACAGTAATTAACTCTTTTAAAACAAAAAAAGAAATTATTAAAACACCTTTAAAATTAATTAGCGAAAACGGTTTGAATTTTGATAACTTTGTAAAAGCTTATGAAAAGATGGATTTTATAAAAGCATTTACAAACTCTATGATTGTAACAGTATCAGCAACAGCTATTGTTATTGTTTTAGCAGCAATGACAGCATATTATTTTGTAAGAATTAACAATAAAGTTTCAAAAATATTTTTTGCACTTATGGTGGCTTCTATGATTATTCCATTCCAAGCCATTATGATTCCACTTGTTTCTATTTACGGAGCAAAGTTGAATATTTTAAATAGTCGTGCAACTTTAATTTTCATGCATACAGGATTTGCTATGAGTATGTCTGTGTTTATTTTCCATGGATTTATTAAAAGTAGTATTCCGATTGCACTAGAAGAAGCAGCATTTTTGGAAGGTTGCTCTAGAACAAGAACATTCTTCCAAGTAATTTTCCCATTATTGAAACCAACAACAGCTACACTTGTAATTTTAAATGTAATGGCATTTTGGAATGACTTCTTATTACCATCACTTGTATTATCAAAAGAAAAGTTATTAACATTGCCATTATCTACTTATAAATTCTATGGAACATATTCTGCTGATTTAGGAACAATTATGGCAGCATTAGTATTAACAGTATTTCCTATTTTAGTGCTTTATATCTTCCTTCAAAAATATATTATTAGTGGAGTAGTTTCAGGGGCAGTAAAATCTTAAGTCTGAGGTAAAAAGATGAGAACAAACATAATAGTAGAAAACAATTATTTGTGGGTTCCTATTTGGGCAAATGGAGAAAAACAGTTTCTGACCTTTACAGTAGATGGAGAAAAACAAATGGAATTTCATGTACCTGTAAAAGAAGAAGTTGAGCATGATTTTTATGCATCTATTCCAGTGGAACATTTAAAGGGAAAAACAGTAGAGCTTTCAGGACTCAATGACACATATTACAAAAAGATAAGACAAGAAAAGAGTGGATATTTCAAAGAAGGTCTTATTAGACCAGCCATTCATTTTACAGCAAATACTGGTTGGATTAATGACCCAAACGGATTGGTATATGATGAAAATGGGACATATCACTTATATTTCCAATTTAACCCATTTGATGTAGAGTGGGATAATATGAGTTGGGGGCATGCTACCAGCAAAGATTTGCTTCATTGGACATGGGAAGATGCAGTTATTTGGCCAGATGAAGATGGTATGATGTTTTCAGGTTGTGGACTTCGCAATGAAAAAGAGTTACTTGGAGAAAAGAAAGATGCTCTCATCTACTATTATTCAGCGGCAGGAGATGCAACTCCATGGTCAAAGGGAAAAATGTTTACCCAACGATTAGCAATTAGTACAGACGGTGGCAGACGATTTAAGAAGATAAAAGATGTATTCGTTCCTACTATTGAAAGAGAAAATCGTGACCCAAAAGTTTTTTGGCATGAAAAAAGCAACGCATACATTATGGTACTTTGGTTGCAAGAAGATGAATTTGCAATTTTAAGAAGTACAGACTTAAAGAACTTTACCATTAGTCAGCGTTTGCGATTAAAAGACGCATTTGAATGTCCAGATTTATTTGAACTTCGTATAGAAAACACAGATGAAACAAAATGGGTATTTTGGTGTGCAGATGGATTTTATTACTTAGGTGATTTTGATGGATACACATTTACATTAGAATCTGATAAATTAATTTCCTATGCTAGTAAACTTCCATATGCAGCCCAAACTATTTCTGGTCTTTCCAATCGAGTAGTATCAATTCCATGGCTTAGAGCCTTATTTAAAGGAAGATTATATACAGGAGCTATGGGAATCCCAAGAGAGTTTTCTCTTGTAAAAACAGAAGATAGATTTTATTTAAAACATAGCTTGTGCAAAGAGTATGTAAGTGCTAGAATATTAAAAGATACAATTTGCTCTAGGGACATACATAACAAAAAAGAAAATCAGTCTTACTTAGAAGTAGATACTTTAGGAAAGGCAATAGAGTTAGAAGTAAGTTGGAATGGAGAATGTAGTGATTGTTTTGAACTTATCCTAGGAGAAGAAAGTATAGTCATTGACTACAAAAACAAGACAGTGACAAAGTCAGGAGAAGAACCAAAACAAATGCTACCTCATCAATTAGGAGAGTCTTTCTCTATTATTATTGATGATAGTATTCTAGAAATGACAGCACAAGATTCTACTTTATATATTGCAGAAGAATTAAAAGAATCTGCAAATAAGATAAGATTATCTTTTATACCATCAGAGAAAGAGTATCATATTAATATATATGAAGTAGAAATGGGGAATTAAATGGCAACGTTAAAAGACGTAGCTGCAAAGTCTGGAGTTACTGTAACAACTGTATCAAGGGTACTGAATAATCGAGGTTATATTAGTGCTGAAACGAGAGAAAAAGTGTATGCAGCAATGAAAGAATTAAACTATCAGCCAAATGAAATTGCAAGGTCACTATCAAAGAAAAAAAGTAATAGTATTGGTGTGATTGTTCCACATATTGAGCATCCATACTTTGCACGATTGATTCGATATTTAGAAATTGAGTCAACAAAACGAGGATACAAAATTATACTTTGCAATTCACAAGGAAAGTTTGAAAAAGAAATAGACTATTTGGAAATGTTTCAGTCGTACCGAGTTGCTGGAATTATTCTATGTTCAAGCTCTGTTGATATAGGGAAATTTATTTCTTTAAACATTCCTGTTGTTAGTATTGAACGTCTAGTAGATGTGGGAACAACAAGTGTGGAATGTGATAATTATCAAGGTGGCGTATTAGCTGCTAAGCATTTAATCGAACGTGGTTGTAAGCATTTAATACATTTTTCTGGAATAGAAGATGAAAGAATGCCAGCAGATGACCGTTGTAGAGGATTTTCAGATATTTGTGAAGAAAAAGGGATATGGCACAAAGAGATTATGTGTAACTTGCAGAACTATTTGACAATGGAATACCATCAATTAATAGAGAACGTATTAAAAGAATACCCTATGGTAGATGGGATTTTTGCTAGTAGTGATATTATTGCAGCTCAGATTATTCAAGTAGCAAAAAAGATGAATCTGGAAATTCCAAAAGACTTAAAAATTGTAGGGTTTGATGATGTAAATATTGCAATGTTGACAACCCCTACCATAACAACGATTCATCAGCCAATAAAAGAAATGGCACTAGAAGCAATACAGGCGTTAATCAAATGTAGCGAGCAGAAACATAGTATCGTACCTTTAAAAGTACAATTACCTGTATCTTTAGTAAAACGAGAAACAACATAGAAAACAGTCTATATTCTTTGAAACATAGGAATATAGACTGTTTTCTTTTTTTAATAAGTGAAAAAAATAACAATCATTATAAAATAGTAAAAATAATAGGAGATTCATATATGTATGATGTAGTTGCATTAGGAGAATTGTTAGTAGATTTTACGCCATACGGAAACTCAGAACATAACAATCCATGTTTTGAAAGAAATCCAGGTGGTGGACCAGCAAATATGGCATGT
>CAJFOH010000241.1 GCA_904395845.1 uncultured Lachnospiraceae bacterium | reverse complement strand
TTAAACCAGAAACTATTATGGATACTCCAAGTTTTTATGCACCGATAACATCACAAGAAGGTGCAATTATAATAAATACAAAAGAGCTAGAGAAAAATCAATTACCAATGCCTACTTCATTAAAGGATTTGGCAAATCCGATTTATAAAAACCAAATTTCCATTCCAGACATTAAAGGTTCATCAACAGGTTGGCTTCTTATTCAAGCATTACTTAGTGAATATGGAGAAGAAGAGGCAAAAGAATTGTTGCATCAAATATATGAAAATGTAGGACCACATTTAGAAAGCTCTGGTTCAGGACCAATTAAAAAAATTCGAGCAGGGGAAGTTTCCATTGGATTTGGGTTACGTCATCAAGTGATTTCTGATATGAAAGAAGGCTTGCCAATAGCATTAGTAGATCCAATTGAGGGAAACTTTACATTGACAGAGTCCATTGCAGTAATTAATAAAAATAAAAAGCATAGTTTAGCAATGGAAATGGCAGAGTGTATCATTAAAGAAGGCCGAAAGGGTATTCAAACATACTATCCAAATCCAATTTATGAAGGAGAGGAAAGTGATCCTATGGCAGTTTCTAGTTATCCAAAAGTCTTTTCTGAAAAACTAACGGTAGATTTGTTGGAACGACATCAAAAACTCTCAGATGAGTGTAAATAAAAAGTAAAATACTACTAATATTTGTTAGAAGATATGTGTATAAAAAAGGTTGTTACTTTATGGAATGAGTATAAAAGTAATAACCTTTTTTTTCTTGGGACAAACTTAATTTGAAAAAATGTATTGTTTTGCTTGAAAAATTGGAAACAATATGTATAATTAAAAGAAAACAATATAACTAGAAAATTACAACAAAAGAAAAATAAAGGGTGAGCAAAAGATGAATAAAATTAAAGTAATTATAATTGAGGGGAACACAGAAGAAAGAAAAAAATTAGAAAGTAGTATTGTAGAAGATCAATCCTTTGAGCTATTAGGCTGTACTTATGATGGGTTAGAAGGATACAAAATGATTATGGAGCATAAGCCAGATGTTGTTATTTTAGATTTAATTTTACCAAGTTTAGATGGAATTGGAATTATGCAAAAAATTAAGATGGATTATGTAGACTATCAAAAGCCTAAGTTTATTGTTTATTCTAGTATTTCAGATGAAACAGTACAACAATATGTGAATAAGAACTGGGCAACCTATTATATGATAAAGCCTTGCATGGAACAAATTATGTTATCTCGTATCAAGCAATTATTCCAATTTTACTATAAAAACCAAATTGTAAGAATGGAAGACAATTATGAAATTCTTGGTATGGAAGAACGAAAAGAAAAGTTACTAGAGGAAAAAATTGAGTCTACACTTTTAAGTTTAGGTTTAAAAAAACATAGAAAAAGTTACATTTATATACGAGAAGCAGTATTGCTTTGTATAAAGGATATGTCACTGCTAAACGGAGTAACAAAAGTGTTATATCCTCAAATTGCCTACAAATTTAGTACCAATGGAAGTAGTGTAGAACGTGCTATACGATATGGAATTACAAATATATGGGATAAGCCAAACAATGTAGAATTAAGAAAGAATTTTTCGTTTCAATTTTATATTAATAACAAGCCATCCAATGTAGAGTTTATTGCTACTATCTCAGATTGTTTTCGACAAGCAAATTAGAGTGGGAAAGAAAATAAATGTTTTTCTTGACATTTTTTCCTTACCTATGGTAAGGTATGAGAAAGAAAACTTTATACACATAGCGAGGAAAAAGAGGAGTACAATTATAACCCTTATAGAGAGGATTCTCATGGCTGGAAGGAATCTAGGTAGTGTAGTTGGAAGGTAGCTTTGGAGCTTGATATCTGAACTAAGAGTAAGAGTCACGGGAGTTCCCGTTATAGAACAATAGAGATGATAAGTTTATATATTTATACTATTCTAATAGACATATAACTTATTAAATAAGGTGGTACCGCGTTTATTCGCCCTTTACTGATTAAAGTAAAGGGCTTTTTTATTTGGAAAATGGTATCATAATGATTCTCTTTTCTTCCATGTTGTAACATAAAATAAAGTTTGTAGAATGAAAAAGAAAGGTGATAAGATGAAAGAACTAGAAAAAAATTATAGTCCTGCCATTGAAGACAGATTATATGAAAAATGGCTCAATAAAAAATATTTTCATGCAGAAGTAGATAGAAGCAAGAAACCATTTACTATTGTAATGCCACCACCAAACATTACTGGGCAATTACACATGGGGCATGCTCTTGACAACACCATGCAAGATATTCTAATCCGTTATAAGAGAATGCAAGGGTACAATGCTCTTTGGCAACCAGGAACAGACCATGCAAGTATTGCAACAGAAGTAAAGATTATTGATGCGTTAAAAGAACAAGGCATTGATAAAAAAGAATTAGGTAGAGAAAAGTTTTTAGAACGTGCTTGGGAATGGAAAGAAGAATACGGTGGACGTATTGTTAGCCAGTTAAAGAAGTTAGGTTCTTCTGCTGACTGGGATAGAGAACGTTTTACAATGGATGAGGGCTGTTCTAAGGCAGTACAAGAAGTATTTATTAAATTATATGAAAAAGGATATATTTACAAAGGTTCCAGAATTATTAACTGGTGTCCAGTTTGTAAAACATCAATTTCTGATGCAGAAGTAGAACATGAAGAACAAAATGGACATTTTTGGCACATTAAGTATCCAGTAGTTGGAACTGATGAATTTATTCAAATTGCAACTACAAGACCAGAAACACTTCTTGGAGATACTGCAATCGCAGTTCACCCAGAAGATGAAAGATATACACATTTAATTGGAAAAATGGCACGAATTCCTATTGTAAATCGTGAAATTCCAATTATTGCAGATACTTATGTAGATAAGGAATTTGGTACAGGTTGTGTTAAGATTACACCAGCTCATGACCCAAATGACTTTGAAGTAGGAAAGCGTCATAACTTACCAGAAATTTGTGTTATGAATGATGATGCTACTATTAATGAAAATGGTGGGAAATTTGCTGGAATGGCTCGTTATGAAGCAAGAAAGGTACTAGTAGAAGAATTAAAAGAACTTGGATATTTAGTAAAAATCGAAGACCATGCTCATAATGTTGGTACTCATGACCGTTGTTCTACAACAGTTGAACCAATGATTAAGCAACAATGGTTTGTAAAAATGGATGAAATGGCAAAGCCAGCCATTGAAGCCTTAAAAAATGGAAGTTTAAAATTTGTCCCAGAACGTTTCAACAAAATTTATTTACATTGGTTAGAAAATATTCGTGACTGGTGTATTTCTCGTCAGTTATGGTGGGGACATAGAATCCCAGCATATTATTGTGAAGATTGTGGTGAAGTAGTAGTTGCTAGAGAAATGCCACAAACTTGCCCAAAGTGTGGAAAAAATCATTTTGTACAAGATGAAGATACATTAGATACTTGGTTCTCCTCTGCCTTATGGCCATTCTCAACACTTGGTTGGCCAGAAAAAACAGAAGAACTAGACTATTTCTACCCAACCGATGTATTAGTAACAGGTTATGATATTATTTTCTTCTGGGTAGTTCGTATGGTATTTTCTGGAATCGAGCAAACAGGAAAGACACCATTTAATACAGTATTAATCCATGGATTAGTTCGTGACTCTCAAGGTCGTAAAATGAGTAAATCATTAGGAAATGGTATTGACCCATTAGAAGTCATTGAAAAATACGGTGCAGATGCCCTTCGTATGACTCTTATGACAGGAAATGCACCAGGAAATGATATGCGTTTCTACTGGGAAAGAGTGGAAGCAAGTCGTAACTTTGCAAATAAAGTTTGGAATGCCTCTCGTTTCATCATGATGAATATGGAAAAAGCAGACATTAGCAATGTAACAGAAGCTGATTTAACAATGCCAGATAAGTGGATATTATCAAAAGTAAACAACTTAGCAAAAGAAGTTACTGACCATTTAGATAACTTTGATCTTGGTATGGCATTACAAAAAGTATATGACTTTGTTTGGGAAGAATTCTGTGACTGGTATATTGAAATGGTAAAACCTCGTTTATGGAGTGAAGAAGATACAACAAAGGCAGCTGCTATTTGGACATTAAAGACCGTTCTTATTCAGTCATTAAAATTATTACACCCATACATTCCATTTATTACAGAAGAAATTTTCTGTAATTTACAAGAGGAAGAAGAATCTATTATGATTTCTAAGTGGCCAGAATTTAAGGAAAACTGGAACTTTGCAGTAGAAGAAAAGGCAGTAGAAACAATTAAAGATGCAGTAAGAAGTATTCGTAACGTGCGTACTTCTATGAATGTGCCACCAAGCAAGAAAGCAAAAGTATTTGTAGTATCTGAAAAAGAAGACGTTCGTCAAATCTTTGAAGAAAGTAAAATCTTCTTTGCAATGCTTGGCTATGCAAGTGAAGTAGTTGTTCAAGATAACAAAGATGGAATCGGTGAAGATGCTGTTTCAGCAGTAACAGCGGATGCAACCATTTATATGCCATTTGCAGAGCTTGTAGACATTGAAAAAGAAAGAGAACGTTTACAAAAAGAAGAAGAACGTTTAACAAAGGAAATTGCTCGTTCCCATGGAATGTTAAACAATGAAAAATTCATGAGCAAAGCTCCAGAAGCAAAAGTACAGGAAGAAAAAGAAAAACTTGCTAAGTACGAAGCTATGATGGAACAAGTAAAGGAACGTTTGGCAGCGTTAAAATAAAAAATTATAAGTACATTTTAATAGAAATTTCTTAATAGAAAACTTGTGTGAGAGATATTAGGAGAGAAAAGAGGAGTAATCATTTAAGTAAAAATACGTAATGATTCTCCTTTTTTCTATATATAATGAGTGAAACTATTTCTAAGTTGTGGTAGAATAGAGATAATAGTATAAAATGAAATGGATATGTATTAGGAGGAAATTATTTTGTCAGATGTAATATTATTTCATGGAAGTAATATAGTGGTAGAGAATCCTAAGATTTTAGAAAATGGGTATTATAAAGATTTTGGTTATGGATTTTACTGTACACAGTTTGAGAAGATTGTTTTTTGCACAAAGAAAGCACTAGATACTATAAAATT
>CAJFOH010000240.1 GCA_904395845.1 uncultured Lachnospiraceae bacterium | reverse complement strand
TCCACAAAGGCAGGTATTTTATTATTACTTGTCTTTGTGGCAATTATTATAGGAATAGGGATAGGAAGTGTTTTTATCCCTCCTTTTGATATTATACAAATTTTAAAAAGTTTCATCTTTAAAACAAAAATATCAGAAGAGATCGATGCTGTTTCCTATGGTCTAGTAACAGGAATAAGATTTCCGAGAGTACTTATGGCCTTTTTAGCAGGAGCAGCATTGTCTATCAGTGGTACAGTCATGCAATCCGTTTTAAAAAATCCACTGGCATCTTCTTACGGTCTTGGAGTTTCTTCAGGGGCAGGTCTTGGAGCTGCTATCATTATGATTGCAGGATTTACTTCTAGTTGGTTTGGAATGTTTCTACTTCCCGTAGTTGGAACTATATTTGGACTAGCTTCTGTTACTATTGCAGTGGCATTTGCTCATCAAATAGATAAAAGTTTATCCAATAACACCATCGTTTTATCTGGAATGGTAGTGTCTCTGTTTTTGAATGCTATTATGAGTACGTTAGCAACGGCAAATCCTAAATATACACATAAAATACTGCTTTGGCAGTTGGGAAGTTTTTCAGGAAAAGAATGGAGTGCTATTGGTGTACTAACCGTTGTAATCGTAATATGTCTGGCTATTTTTCAAAAGCATAGCTTAGAACTTGATATTATGACATTTGGAGAAGAGCAGGCATTGACAATGGGCGTAAATTTAAAAAGAGAAAAAAAGATACTTATTATAGTGACAGCATTTCTTACTGGAACGGCAATATCTTTTGTAGGAATCATCGGTTTTGTTGATTTAATTGCACCTCATGTTGTAAGGAGATTTTTTGGTTCTTCCCATAAATGGGTACTTCCTATGAGTGCATTGTTTGGAGGGGCATTTATGGTTATATGTGATCTTGCAGGAAGGACACTTGCTTCTCCTAGTGAAATACCAGTAGGTTCTATTACAGCACTAATAGGAGCACCATTTTTTCTTTATATTTATTTTATATCACGGAGAAAGGGATAGCTATGGAAGAGATAAAACCGATTCTATCTGTAAAAGAAATATATTGTGGATACCAAAATATAGAAATTATACATGGAGTGTCTTTTGATGTTTTTCAAAACCAAAAAGTCTGTATTCTTGGACCAAATGGATGTGGAAAAACTACTCTTTTACGGGCAGTTACAGATATGATTCCTTTTACAGGAGAAGTGACAGCCTGCGGACTTACCATAGGGAAAACCCCAAGAATTCAGGTTGCAAAAACAATATCTTTGATGAGCCAAATCAATTCTATTTATTTTCCATACTCTGTTTATGAAACAGTTATGATGGGGAGATATTCTCATAAACGAGGAATTTTTTCCTCGCAGAATTCAGAGGATAAAAAAATTGTAGAAGAAAGCTTAAAACAAACAGGGGCATGGGAATTAAAGAATAGACTGATTACAGAGTTGTCTGGAGGGCAACTTCAGCGAGTAATGCTTGCCAGAGTACTTGCACAATCTCCTAATATTATTTTGCTAGATGAACCTACCAATCATTTGGATTTGAAGTATCAAATAGAACTGATGGAATATTTAAATGAGTGGGTAAAAAAAGGAACAAGATGTGTAGTAAGCGTTCTGCATGACATTAATATGGCACTTGCTTTTGCAGATAAAATTCTTCTGATGCAAGAAGGAAAACGTGTCATTTATGAATCTGTGAACGAATTTCCATTATATAAATTAAATGAAGTTTATGGAATGGATATTGGCAATTATATGAAGACTTCCTTAAAACGATGGAATAATTTAGAAAATAAAATGGAGTGATAAGATGAGTAAATTATATAGAAGCCCTTATGAGGCATATCCTTTTCTATGTGATGCAAAGGATGACTTAAGATGTGATTTTGAACTTTTAACCGATGAAATGTCTAGTCGTACTGGATTACTTTTAGCAAAGGTCATGGAAGCTTCTAAGACAAATACAAATATAAGTACAGACTTATGTAAAGAGTTATGTTGGGTTTCTGAGTTAATTTATCATTTGAATCCAACGCTGCGAACATATTTAACAATAACAAAAGAGGAATGTATCCAGTTAAAAGAAGCAGTAGATAGGTTGCGAGAACAAGCAAAAGATAGATGTAAGAAATTTGTACTTCCAATCGGTTGTGAACTTGCTTGTGAAGCTCATATGCTACGAGTACAGGCAAAGCAACTGGTAAGGTTAATTTATCGTTATATTGAATTTGGAAATGAGGTTCCAGATTTAGTATTAGATATAGCAAATCTTTTATCCGGCTATTTCTTCTCATTAGCATTGGTATTAAATGCTTTGGAAGGTGTAGAAGAAGTACCATTTGTTAGTAGAAATTATAAATAGACTTAAAAGTTTTTATCTTCACAAATCAGTATGTGAAGAATGTATATTAGTTTTTGAAAATAAAACAGATTTAAATATTTTAATCATATAGTATTTGTAGAAAATGTAATAATATGGAAAGGATAGATATAGAAAAATATCTATCCTTTTTTATGATATTACGCATGCAATGTCATAAGATATTTTTGATAAACTATATGAGAAGAATTATTATTAATAACGTAGAAGACTTGAATATCAATCTATGTTATAATTGGTTAGGATGAAATCAATAAAATAGAATTTCTAAAGGAGATAAAAGAAGGGAAACAGAAAATTTCAGTACTACATTATTAAACTAAAACCGAGAAAGAAAATAGATTATAAAAGATATTAAGAAGTTATGTATCATAGGCATTAAGCGATATTTCTCATTTAATTATTAAAATAGATGACAAGAAAGTGGAAAAAGCAGAAACAATCATTGTAGTATATTAAATTTACAACATATGATTTTGATATTATTAAGGAATAAGAGGATGGCTAAAAAAGAACAATAAAATTTTAATAGAATACAATGAAAGTGCTAGTGTTGTAAGGAAACAACTTCTATGGGATAAAATTACGTTTACTATTTAATACTTGCTTAGCTTGTTGAGTAAAATTCAAATTTATGAGGGAGAAAACGCAATGATTATACAGATGAAACATAGTAAAGAAAAAAGAGATATCTCGTAAGATATTGGAAGCGTTGCCTGAATGGTTTGGGATGAATGGAATCCATGTCAAATATATGTAATGGCGATATAGTTTATAACAAATGAGAGATTGCTTTTTAAAATAGTAGGTGACATATTCTTGATTTAAAGTCTAAAACAAAGTAGTATATAGGAAAGGTAAAATATAGTCATATTTTGATATTATAAATAAATTTATATATTGAAAATAGTATTATTATAAATTTTTTATTTTTATGCAAAGTATAAATAAGAAACATAGTTTACAATTATAATAGATAAAGTTTGTATAGTGAAAATAATGTATATAGGAATAAAAAATATAATGTATAAAAATATAAGAAATGTAGTATTTTACATAATGTAAAAAGTAGTATTTTTATAAAAGAATACATTGTGAATGATTAATATGTATCTGTTATATGGAGGTATCTATGAAAAAAATCAAATATATTATTATTGGGCTATTTTTGTGTGTTCTTATAGGTGGTATTGGCTTATTTACCATTCGAAAAGACTGGGAGTTTATGGTAAAAGAATATTTCGGTATTGGTAGAGAAAAAGTAACTGTTACAAAGCTTAAACAGGAAGAAATAGATA
Source organism: uncultured Lachnospiraceae bacterium (assembly GCA_904395845.1). Lineage (GTDB taxonomy): Bacteria > Bacillota > Clostridia > Lachnospirales > Lachnospiraceae > Fimimorpha. Next base: position 545 of record CAJFOH010000240.1, on the reverse strand, counting down.
TAAATACATTTGAATTGTCACAGCTAAAGGAAATGGATAGCGTGGAATTTAATGATTCATTGTTGCTAATCAATGGTGATTATCCTATTACAGACAATAATATGCCCATTGTAGCTTATAAAAATACAGACGTACAAATGAATGAATGTGTAGTAGATGCATTTGCTGATTTAAGTGAACATATTTCAGAACAATTTGATGAAAAGTTATTAGTAACTAGTAGCTATCGAAGTCCAGAAGAACAAAACAATATGGTTGTAAATGCTACTATTCAGGATAGTGCTATGAAGGTAGGAAGTAGTGAACATCAGGCAGGGCTAGCCCTAGATGTAGCAGTCAAAGGATATGGTGGAAAAAGTTTTCTAAAAACAGAAGAGGGTAGGTTTATCAATGAAAATTGCTATCAGTATGGCTTTATTATTCGCTATCCACTGATGAAAAAATCAGAAACAGATATTACCTACGAACCATGGCACATTCGTTATGTAGGACAGCCTCATGCAACCATTATATATAACAATAACTTAACATTGGAGGAGTATATT
>CAJFOH010000239.1 GCA_904395845.1 uncultured Lachnospiraceae bacterium | reverse complement strand
TTGCAAAAACAATAAGAGCTATCATTTCTGCTACAAACACCAAAGTTAAGCTAATTAGAAAGGTGCGCTTTTTCATCGACTTCCTCCACTAAACTTATAACCGTCTCCCCAAATAGTCATAATATATTTAGGATTGCTTGGATGTTTTTCAATTGCCTCACGTATTTTACGAATATGAACATTTAAAGTTCCATCACCTGTGAACTTATCCTCCCAAACGTTTTCAAACAGTTCTTGCTTTGAAATTACCTTATTTTCATTTTGAATAAGGTAGGATAATAGTTTAAATTCTAGTGATGTCAGCTTAACTAGATTTCCCTTAATAAGCACTTGCCTTGCATTAAAATCCACCGTCAGCCAACCATCGGAATATTCTGTATGTACACTCTGTCCATAACGTTTCAGCACCACTTTTACCTTTGCAAGTAGAACGCCAAGGGAGTATGGCTTTTGGACATAATCATCTCCCCCGATATTAAGTGCAACAATCTTATCATCATCACTTGTTCGTGCAGAGATAAACAGAATAGGAATTTTAGTTTTTTCACGAAGCTCTTTACATAGCTCAAAACCACTACTTTCTCCCAAATTTATATCAAGTAACAGCAGTTCTGCTGTATTCTCCTTGAAAACTTCCGACAATCTGAAGTATTATATGCAACTGCCGTTTTCACATTGAACAGATTAAAGTATTCTGCAGTACTGTCAGCAAGTAGTTTCTCATCGTCTATTATTAAACAATCGTATTTCATTGGTCCCTCCTTCAAAAGTAGATATCATGAAGTTATGTAGTACATTATCGTCATTAACAATTAATTTTTCATCCATACAGTTGCTTCGTATTCATACACTATTTCCATATTTTATTTTTCCATTTCTATGTTGGATAATCGTTCTAAAATATAAAGATACTACTTTGTTTTCTTTTTATTATCTCAATCAATATATCTATTTTATATTTTATCGAAAAACCTCGTCCATAATCCCTTGCTCCATATCATCAATGCTATAAATATGTTCCATCACTTCAAAAGTCTCTCTTAGATTTCCTTTTGCACTCTTCCAACCAATTCCATCTGTAAACCAAACAAACTCAAAACCTTCAATGGTATCTGCTTCTTGTGATAACATTTTATAACTTCTTGCTGTCTCATTCAACTTTGAACCACCACTTGCATAAAAATTTGTCTCAATAGCATAGATATTATTCTCAGTTTTTATGACAAAATCAAATCTTTTTGCTGCTTTTCCTTGATTGGATAATGCAGATAAATCTATATTCCATTTTTTCTCAATATCTACTAAATACATCTCTTTAAAGTATGTTTTTTCTTTTTCAAAACCTGCTACAATTATGTATTTTTCAACTAAGTCTTCCATTTGATGTCCACCACGATTCTTACGTCCGTTAGAATCTAAACCAGTTTCAATGCCTAGTGCATAATCAACTAAATTATTTACTAAATGATTGGATATCATATTGAATAACCCTGTCTTTCTCATAAAAATTTTATACTGATTTATACTCTGATTCATCTTTTTGAAATTGTATAAATAAGCTCCTTCCTCATCTTGTGCATATATTTCATTACTTCTTACTGCCAAAAGCAAAGGTATACAAGATAATGTTTCAGGATATTTTGTCACAATCATTTCAAAATCATTTTCTATATCTTTTGATCCGATGAGGGAATTTAAAATATTTAGTTCAATTTTTATTTCATCTACATTACGAATTACTTTATCAAAATCGATATAGTACCCATAATTTGAAATACTTGCTCTAAATTTACTTAACCAGACATTAAAGTCTCTATTTTTCATTGTCATTTATAACCTTCTCCAATCTTCTTTTTGTAATCTGTAAATATTCTTCACAATTATCTATCCCTATAAATTGTCTACCATACCGTAGTGCTACTACTCCTGTTGTTCCTGAGCCACAAAAAGGATCTAATACAATTTGCCCTTCTTCTGTAGATGATAAGATAATTCTTTCTAAAAGATATTCTGGTTTCTGCGTAGGATGCTTACCTTCTTTTTTTTCAGACAATTTTGTTAAACTTCCCACCCATACATCCTTCATTTGTTTTCCACCATTCATTTCCTTCATGACTTGATAATTAAAAAAGTGTCGACACTTTTTATCATTCTTCTGTGCCCATAGAATCGTTTCAGTTGAATGTGTAAAGCATCGACATGCTAAGTTAGGTGGAGGATTTGTTTTCTGCCATGTGATATTATTGATTATTTTAAATCCTTCTTGTTCCAATGACATTCCAATAGAGTATATATTATGCAATGTTCCAGAAATCCAAATACTTCCATTTGGTTTTAATACTCTTTTACATAAACGAATCCATTTTCTATTAAATTTATGCTTTTCCTCAATACTTGCACCATTATTAGTATCCAATTTATCCCAGGAAGCTTTATTTACCGAAACTATTTTTCCTCCCTGACAGGTTATCCCATCATTACTTAAAAAATATGGTGGATCTGCAAATATCATATCTACACATTCTTTTCTCATTCTTTTTAAAATTTCAAATGAATTCCCACAAATAAGTTGCGCATCATCGGTTTCAAAATACCTTGAAATATTTCTTGTAATCATCTCTTCCATATATATGACTCCACTTTAATAATTGCATATAATAACTTCTTTTCCTATTCTATTAGAAGCATCTGAATTTATCATTCTTTTTACACTAACAACATCTATTCTATATCCTTTATTGCCATACAACTCACGAATAAGCTCTGTATTATGATTCGTAAGCATACAGTAACATCCCCTATCTGTTAGTCTATCAAATAAGTCTGCAAGTCTTCTATGACTTTCTATATCAAAACCTTCTTTTGTATAAGATTCAAAAGATGTTGGATTTAATGGTGCATACGGACTATCTAAAAATATAAAATCTCCCCTGTTTGCTGTATCACATGCAGTTTGAAAATCTCCATTCATAATAGTAATATTTTTTAAATAAGAAGATACTGCATAAATAGACTCCTCATCTACTGATTTTTTTCTACTATTATTATAAGGTACATTAAACAAGCCTTTACTATTTACTCTGTACAATCCATTAAAACAATGCTTATTGATAAATACAAATAATGCTGATAATTCAACATCATATTCTTCTAATATCAATTTATCGTTATACCTTTCTCTTAATGAGTAGTAATATTCTTTTCCATCTTCCCACATTTCTAAGTCCAATTGATTGATTATTCCTAAAAATTCATCTGGTGAGTTACATATTTGCCTATATGTGTTAATTAAAGCTTTGTTAATATCATTAATAACAGCATTTTTAGGTAGTAAATCAAAAACTACTGCACCACCCCCAACAAATGGTTCATAATAGTTATTATAATTTTCAGGCATTCTTTCTCTAATTTGATTCAATAGCTGACGTTTTCCACCAG
>CAJFOH010000238.1 GCA_904395845.1 uncultured Lachnospiraceae bacterium | reverse complement strand
GCCAACTTGGAAGGCGTTCAAATCCGTTTTTCTTTAATTTTTCTTTACTCATACGGCTATTGAAAGGGCGTTTTGCTTTTACTGGAAAAGCATCACTAGCAACAGGTGTTACTTGTACTTCTTTCATGCCAGCTTGTTTAAAAATTTCACAAGCAAATTCATACCAACTACAAATTCCTTCATTTGTGGCATGGTATCTACCATATTTTTCTGTTTGTACCATATCTACAAGTAATTTTGCTAAATCATACGTATAAGTTGGAGAACCTACTTGATCATTTACAACACTTACTGCTCCACGTTCCTTTCCAAGGCGAAGCATTGTCTTAATAAAGTTATTTCCATTAATACCAAATACCCAAGCAATTCTTACAGTGAAATATTTTTCTAAGTAAGTTTCTACTGCTAATTCTCCCTCATATTTTGTCTGACCATACACATTTAATGGTTGTCTTTCTTCATCTGGTTGCCAAAAATGTTCTCCCTCTCCATTAAATACATAGTCCGTACTAATATAAACCATTTTAATATCTAACTCTTTGCACACCTTTGCAATATTTTCTGTACCAGTAGCATTTACTTTGCGACAAAGTTCTACGTTTTCTTCTGCTGCATCTACTGCTGTATAAGCTGCACAATGCATAACTGCATCTACCTTTGCATTTGTAATCACTTCTCTTACTTTATCTGCGTCTGTGATATCCATTTCCGCTACATCAACTCCAATGGCTTCAATACCTCTTTTTTCACATTCCTTTACAATATCATATCCTAATTGACCTTTTACACCAGTTACTAATACTCTCATAGTTTGCTCCTTTTCTATCTATTGTTATCTATACGTCTATCATTATATGAGGAAATATTTTTCGTTATATTTGTAAAACTTCGTACCTATTCTTATATGTTTGAAAAGAAGTTACATAAGCGAAACTGCCTATGTAACTTCTTATGTAATATCTGTATCAATTCCAATAAAACTTACTTATCAATATATTTGCCATCCATCACATCTTTTAGATATGCCCCATATTGATTTTTCTTATACACTTCATAGATTTCCATTAATTGTTCTTTGGAAATCCATCCATTTAAGTATGCGATTTCTTCTAAACAAGCAATTTTTCTATGTTGATGTTGCTCAACTGTCTTTACAAAATTAGTTGCTTCTACTAAAGATTCATGAGTTCCAGTATCTAACCATGTAAATCCTTGTCCTAATAATGTAACGTCTAACTCTCCATTTTCTAAGTAAATCTTATTCAAATCTGTGATTTCTAATTCACCACGAGCAGATGGCTTTAAGCCTTTTGCATATTCTACTACTCGATTGTCATAGAAGTATAAACCAGTTACACAATAATTGCTCTTTGGTTTTTCAGGTTTTTCCTCTAAGGAAATTGCCTTTCCATTGGAATCAAATTCTACAATACCAAAACGTTCTGGGTCATCTACATAATAACCAAATACAGTAGCACCTGACGTTTTACTTGCAGCTGCTTGCAAACGTTCTGTTAATCCATGTCCATGGAAAATATTATCTCCAAGTACCATTGCAACAGAGTCATTACCAATAAAATCTGCACCAATGATAAATGCTTGTGCTAGTCCATCTGGACTTGGTTGCACTGCATAAGATAATTCAATTCCAAACTGATGACCATCTCCTAATAAAGATTGGAATCTTGGAGTATCATCAGGAGTGGAAATAATTAATATTTCACGAATACCTGCATTCATAAGTACAGACAATGGATAATAAATCATTGGCTTATCATAAATAGGTAGTAACTGCTTTGATGTTACCTTTGTTAATGGATATAGGCGTGTTCCACTTCCGCCTGCTAAAATAATACCTTTCATTTCGACCTCCATCAAGGTTTTCTTTTAAGTGTATCATAAAGTTAATAAGATTGCAATGGAGTACTTCTTAAATAAAACTATTTATTTCTATAAAAATATTTCAATGATAGATAATATCAATGACACATATATTAATGGACTTACATAACCTTTCTTGTATTACAATATGTTCCATGTTATAATATGTTAAACTTGTATTGTATTACTTTATTTAAAATAAAGGAGCTTATGATGGAAATTGAACGCAAATTTTTAATTAAACATCTTCCAACCAATTTATCTCAATATAAATATCATATGATTGAACAGGGATATTTATCAAGACAACCAGTGGTTCGTATTCGTAAGGAAGATGAATCTTATTATTTAACCTATAAGGGAAAAGGACTTATGGTTCGTGAAGAATATAATCTTCCCCTTACAAAAGAATCCTATGAACATTTATTAAAAAAGGTAGACGGAACAATTATCTCTAAAACACGTTATTTGATCCCATATAGCTGTTCCTATGATACAAATGGAGTAGAAAAACAAATTTCATTCACCATCGAACTTGATGTATTTTCTGGCGAATATGACGGATTACTACTTGCGGAAGTTGAGTTTGAATCAGAAGAACTTGCTAATCTATTCACCCCACCAGAATGGTTTTTAGAAGATGTAACCTTTAATAAAACATACCATAATAGCAATATGGCATACGGCGACTTTCAATAATAAAACAAATACAAATACATTGTAGTATTCAAAAAATATATGACTACTACAATGCATAAAGTAATTATTTGTTTTTATTTTCTTCTGTTTCCTCTGTTTTTGTACTTTCTTCTAGTGCTTTGCACTTTTCTAGTGCTATGCTTTCTTCTAATTCCTTGCTTTCCTCTACTTCTTTGTATTTTTCTAATGCTTTGCACTCTTCTAGTGCTTTGCACTTTTCTAGTGCTTTGCACTCTTGTAGTGCTTTGCTTTCTTGTAGTGCTATGCTTTCTTCTAATTCCACTTTTCTTGTTTCTAAACATGATTCCTTTTCACATTCTATTTCTTTTTCCTGTATTTCTACTTTTCGACTTTCTATAGGTTCACCTATGTTTTTATCCATATTTTTATCTGTGGTTTCTACTATATTTTCATCCATACTACTATCTATAGGCTTACCTACACGTTTCTCTATGTATTTTTCTGTCCTTTTTTCTATGATTGTATCTATGTTTTTATCTATAGTTCTATCTATATTTTTATCCGTATCTTTACCTACAACTTTATCCATACTTTTTTCTTTTTCTAACTCCTTAGTATGTTCTTTTGTTTCTTCTTCTCGTTGGTCTTTTTCCATCTCAATTATCTCCTTCTTCCTTCGTTTAAAAAATTTAAATTGAAACATATACAATTCCTTTCCATTTCTCATTTCATATTTTATGTAATAGTTTTTTTATATATTCCCTATGTTTTTTTCTTTCATATGTAGAGTCTATTAAAGATTTATGATATAATAGATAAAACTATTTCTAGATAAAACTATTTTTATTTATCGAACCATTATATGTAGTAGAAAAACATATTATTTATATAAAAAATACGAGGTGATATTATGAAATTTATTGATATACATGGACATTATGCTTGGGGAATTGATGACGGTATTTCTACCATGGAAGAAGCCAAAGAAGCATTGGAAAAGGTACAAAAAAGTGGTGTAGTTGCTCTCGTTGCAACCCCTCACGTATTTTCTGGCACACATACAGAAAATGATATTATAACTTATAAACAACGTATTCGTGATTTAAAATTACTTGCCAAGGAATATGGTATTTTAGTAGCTGAAGGTTGTGAACTAATGTTAACTGACAATACTTATGAACAAGTTTCCAATAAACGATTGATACCATTTGAAGATACTAATTATGTGCTATGTGAATACAATGTTAGAACACTTACAAATACGGATATATTTATGGAAAACTTTGAAAGTTATATCTATCAAGTAATTGATGCTGGATATACACCTATTATAGCTCATATTGAGCGATATTTTCTAAAGGAAATAGACCTAGATTATGTGCAATACTTAGTAAATTTAGGCTGTGTTATTCAAATGAATACCACTAGCTTTTTACAAAAAAATAATGAAAATTTGTACCGAAATAGCATTGCTTTATTAGATAACAATCTGGTTCATGTGATTGCAACAGATACCCATAGCAGTGATGGTTTTCGCTCCCCAAATATGAAAGAAGCATACATAGATTTAATGAAAAAAGGATATGATCTTGACTATCTTGATTTGCTTTTTTATAAAAACCCAATGAAATTGTTAAAAAATGAAGAAGTCATCGCCCCAAATGGAAAAAAACGTACCCTTCTTCGCACCTTATCACAACGTAGAAAAGCAAAAAAAATCAAATAAATATAATAAAAAAGCCCGATAGGAAAGGAATGTTTCAATCGTTCCTTAGCCTATCGGGTATTATTGTTTTTCATTAAAACAATATGTGATCTACTATACTAAAGTAAAACACTTGAAATAATAGTAAAACCTCTTATTAGAAGTTTTCCTTCTTTGTTCTGTAAACAACAAATCCACCTACACAAACTGCAGCTGCTGCAAGTGCAACGTAGAATGCTACTGCAGAGTTATCTCCTGTTGGAACATTTGAACTTGTGTTTCCACCTGTTGTTCCACCAGCTGTAGTTGTCTTGTAGATAACTGCTACTGGAGATAAATCAGTAAATGTAACTGTTACAGTCTTTCCTTCTGTCTTATCTGGTGTGATTACTTCCCAAACACCACGATCTCCACTGAAGTGTAGTACCTTTACATCAGCATTTGCTGGTAAGTTTGGAACTTCTAACTTAACAGTTACGTTCTTTAATGGATTACCATTTGCATCAACAACTGTTAAATCTTGCATCTTTACTGTCATAGCATATCCTGTTAAATCAAATGGAGTAGCGAACTTAGCATCTTTTAATGTTGTTGCTAAATCAGCACCCTTGTTTAATTCAGCGATAACAGCTTGTTGTTCTGCAGGTACATTTGTCATATCATCAGATAATGTAGCCTTTGCACCTTCAACTTTTTGTCCGTTAACAGTTACTTCTTGACTTACAGTACCAGTTGCTGTGATACTACCGTCTGCTAATACAGCTGTTGTTCCTAAACAAGCAACAACCATACCAACTAATAAACCCTTTAGTAATTTTCTCATCTTTCTTCCTCCTTATCATAGAATAATTGGACTACCAGTGACTTTAGATATTCTTGGTCCACTTCGAATTCGTCATGGAACTCTCCAGAGACATTGTCCCCTTCTAAAATGTAGTAGTCTGTTTCAGGGTTAAATTTGTAAGTTAATGCCATTTGGGCAAAAACTTGTATATCTTTCAGAGTAATGTTTGTAGTCATACTCCTACTTGCATAATACAACTTTTCCAATGTTTTGTCAAAATCATTTTGTAACATTTCTCTAATCTTGTCAAAATATGCCGTTAAATATGCTTCATGACGTTGCATACGGTCATTATTGGAAAATTTCTCTGATGTGTTTCTAGGACGTAGAAATTGTTCTACATTGTCCTTTGTTAATGTAACTGTTGCTCCTTTTGTCCAAGATTTATTTACACTCTCTAAAGAATTATTTGGAACAGTTACTGTTAACTCCCCTACTACGTTATGAACTTCTGATAACGCATTAATATTCATTGCACCATAAAAATTAATTGGTACATTATATAATAATTTGGACACCGCCTGATTTGTTAAAATACAACCGGTAGCCTTCGTATCTCCATATGCATAAGCCAATGCTAAATGTTCCCTATTCCAACCTAAATCATTTCTTGCAACATCAAACATACGAATTTCTGTCATAATATCCCTAGAAAGAGCAATTACTTGTATGCTTTCTGTTTCTCGATTTAATAACATTAGCTGTATGGTATCTGCTTGTCCTTGCTCATCTTCTTTTGAAGAGTCTGTTCCCAATACTAGAATAGACACTATTGAAGTATTATACTTATAATCCTCTCCTTCATAGGAAATGGTATGATAATCTGCTTCCTTTGTCTGAACAATATTTGGATTCTCCTTAGAAAGAACCATATAGATTCCTATCCCTACACAAACAAGCAATAAAATAATAATAAAAGAAATGAGAATTTTTTGTTTTCTTTTATTTTTCCTTTTCTTTTTTTTAGTAGTATTTGTAGTATTTGTAGTATCCATAGCTTCCATAATCAATTTGACTCTTATTTACTCGTGTTAACACTGCCCCAATAATTCTTACATCATTTCTCTCTAGTTCTAATTTTGCTCTCTTTACCATATTTCTATTGGTGAAGTCATTACGAATAACTAGCATCACACCATCAGAAACTCTACCAACAATAGCACAATCCATAGCTACTTTTACTGGTGGGGTATCAATAATAATGTAGTCATAATTTTCTCTTGCTTGATTTACAATACTTTCAAACATTTTGCTCATTAGTAATTCTGATGGGTTTGGTGGTACTTTCCCAGATAAAATTACATCTAAGTTTGGAACATCTGTGTTATGTATAATATCTGTGGCTTGTTTTGTAAGAGCTTCACTAAGCCCTATTACTCTACCCTTAGTAACAAAATGATTCTTTAAAGAACCTCTTCGTAAGTCACAGTCAATTAACAAAATTTTCTTTCCCATGTTGGCAAATGTTTCTGCTAAATGATATGCAGTTGTTGTCTTACCTTCATTTGGAACTGTACTTGTAATTGTAATTACTTTTACATTCTCTGTATATAACAGATTTGTTCTTAATGTTTTATACGCCTCAACTACTCCAGCACTTTTCTTTACTTTCGCAGTACGACACTCTAATACATTCTTTGCCATGTCACCCTCCTACTTATTTTTTTGCATAAAATAAGGCTTTATCATCTACAATAACTGATAGTACTGGTATATCTAATACTTTTTCTACGTCTTCTACTGATTGAATATTACTACTTAGTACAAACTTAGCAGCAATTCCTAATACTGTAACTGCAACTCCACCTACTGCACCAATTACAATCAAAACAAGTAGTGAAATTGACTTGTCCACATCATCAATAATCGCTTTTTCAACAACGTATGGCTCTTGAGATTCTATTTCTCTTACACTATCCATACCAAATTCAACCACTTTATTTGCAATATCTCTTGATAGATTTGGCTTATCTGTTACAACACTAACCTCTAAGATACGTGTATCTGTTAAATTATTAATCGTAATAATTCTACTTAACTCTTTTGTTGTATAGTCTAATCCCAATTCATCAATTACTTTTTCTAAATTTGGTCTACTTTTTAAAATTACTTCATAGTCCTTTGTAAGTTCTGAACCAATCTGTAAATCTTGTAATGAAACGGATGCGTTAGCCCCTCTTAAATAAATCATAGCGGATGCATTGTACTGAGGAGGAGATACAATTTTATAAATTACACCAATTAATATCCCTACAATCATTCCAATCAATACTATGTACCAATAATTTTTTACTTTTAGAAATATCCCTTTTAAATCTATTTCTATTTCATCATAATGTTGTTCATTTACTGAATTAGTAGATTCCATATACCTCTCCTTTTCTGCTCTTTTTTCCCTAACCTTCGTTGTTTTCAGTAGTTTTCCTATTTCCTCTAAAACACCGAAAATAATCTATTCGATTATAAAAGAATTAAATAGAAAAATCAATAGTTTTTTAATAATTTCCACTATTTTTTTCCAATTTTTTATTTCCACAACTTACAACATACAAAGAAACAAGATAAATTTACAACTTAAATTTCATTTACAACTATTTTTTTGCAATTCTAATTATTAATTTTTTCCCTCTATTATACTAGAAAAAGACTATGGAAACATACCACAGTCTTTTTCTTATTATTTAACTATTCTCCATTACTTTCTTTGGATTCATTGCTTTCTTTCGACTCATTGTTTTCCTTATTTCCATATGGTCTTTCTCCACCCATACCCATTCTTCCATTAGAAGTTACTATTCCATCTAATGTGATTTGAGTAGAAGTGGTACTTGTTTCAATGGTATAAACTTCTTTGTCCACCAAATCTTTGGAACTAAATACAATAGAGTTAAATGATTTTGTTGCAACCCATTGATAAAGAATTTCTCCACTACTATTTTTAATGGTCACTTGCTCTCCACTATTAATATTAGAGTCTAAATTCCATAGGAAAGAATATTGAGAAGATTTATCACTAAATCCTTGTGCCATTTGGCTATAACCTGTTTCTATTACCATTCCTCCTGTAATTGTTCCTGTTCCTGAATAATCAATAGCACCATTTCCGCCATTTTCTGGTCCATCAATTATAATGGTTCCACCTTCTACTATGAAGTTTCCATTAGAGTCCATTCCATCTCCAGAAGCATTTACATAAATTTCTCCACCTGTTACTTTAATATACAAGTTTTCGTTGCTTTCCTCATTATTTGGATCTTGCATACCTCTTATATCATCACTACTTGTTCCATCTGTAGCATTAAATCCATCATCATTTGATACTACATGTAAGTTTCCACCTGAAACTACAATAGTATATCCTTCAATACCTTCATATGATTTTGAAATAGTAATGGTACCATCTTCAATTACTACATTTCCATCTGCATGTAATCCATCATCTCCCGTTTGTATGGAAAATTCGCCTCCTTCTATTGTCACATTTCCATTGCAATGAATGGCATCATCTACGGTATCTATGGTATATACTCCACCTTTTATGACTTGCAATGCACCTGACTTTAACCCTTTTTGGCTTATAGTTTCTGTTGTAGTAATATCAACAGATTCACCTTCATTCATTTGTTCATTGTTAGGAACACTTCCATCCACATTTGGTGGTGTTTCTCTCTCACCATCTCTATCTGGTATCTCTGGCATTGTTTCTCCCTCTGCTAGACTTGGTGGTGTTCCTTTCTCTCCATCTCTATCTGGCATCTCTGGCATTGTTTCTCCTTCTGCCAGACTTGGTGGTGTTTTATCCATCATATCTGTTTTATCTCCTTGAAATCTTCCACCACCCATTGGGGCATCTACTTTCATTTGAGCATTTTCGCTACCACCACCTGTAGTAATATCGTAAGTCCCGTCAACAAGAATCAACCCAGTTTCTGCTGAAAATCCATCTTCTTCTGATTCTATGGTAAATGTTCCATTTTCTACATAAATATATCCTTTTGAACTGTCCTCTGTTTGATTAGACTTTATTGCATCTTCCTTAGTATGTAACAAAAATGTTCCATTTTTTATTTTTACTCTATCTTTTCCTGTAAGCCCTTGCCCATTGGAAGTAATATTATATGTTCCACCTGTAATCACTAGGTCATCTTTTGATACAATGGCATGTTTATAAGAAGAGGTTACCTTTAATGTACCATTTCCATTAAAAGTCACATCTGCTTTGCTAAAAATTGCCCCATCTACATTGCTGTCTTCTTCTGCTAATTCATAAGAACTTCCATCTGTAATTGTATTTTCTGTTCCATCTAATAGTGTTACAAATACTTTATCTGCCTGTTTGATATATACAGGTGCATGATGTTCACAATGGATATTTACTTCATCAAACACAAGTTTTACTTTATCCAATTCCCCTGCATTTACAACAATTTGACCATCACTTAAAGAACCTGAAATAAGAAATGTTCCTGCTGAAGTAATTGTCACAACACTTTCCTCTGCAACTGCTCCAGTTCCATTTACTTGTATGGATGTATCATTTAGAGAAATCTTGGTACAATTATTTTCATCATATCCTACATCCAAATCATTTCCTGTAAATTCCAAGTCAAAATCAGATACACTTTGGTTTGTCTGGGTAGTGACTTTTGTTTCTTCCTGAGAAACCTTATCCTCTACATTATTAGTGTTTCCTTGACAACCAGCAAGTGTTATCATTAAACAAGACATACCTAGTAACATTGCAATTTTTCTTCGAACCATTATAACTCCTCTCTGCCAAGTCCTACTCGGCTACAACTAATTTCTAAATTTCCATTTCTACAACGTAGTTCATCTATAAACTCTTTTTCATCTGTTACTTGTTTCAAAGAAATTGCATACTCCAAACGATATAAACTTCCCATATTACAAGTTTTTACTTGTAACATTTCCCATTTTTTTAGATACATCTCAAAAATATCATCAAATACTTCTGTATAATCCAAACTTTCTGGAATGGTAATCTTTAAAATTTTATCTACATTCTTTGCATCTCCAAATTTGGAAAATGTAAGTAATAATTGGCAACCTCCAATGCAAATGACAAATAACACTGCTAATCCTATGTAACCAATTCCTGTTGCTAATCCTATTGCCATTGCTAGAAATATACTACTAATTTCTTTTGCTGTTCCTGGAACTGAACGAAATCTTACAAGGCTAAATGCTCCCATAACAGCAACCCCTGTTCCAAGATTTCCATTTACAAGCATAATAACCATTTGAATCATTGCTGGCATAAGTGCTAATGTAATAACAAAACCTTTGTTGTATGTGTTATTTACCATATAAATACATGCAATAATAAGTCCTAATAAAATAGAAGCTAGTGTGCATAATAAAATTGTTTCAATAGAAAATGTTGTTGCATTATTAGAAAATACACTACGAAATAATTGATTCACCATAATAAGTTTCCTTTCTTTTTAACCATATTAATTCTTCATATCCTCGTCCATACTTTGAAAAAGAAGTAGGATAAATGTTACACTCATCAAGAATACGACTAAGCCACAACGGCATAGCACCTTTTATCTTAATTTCCATAAGCACCTCTCCATCATCTAGTAGTGGACTTCCCCACATCCCTTTTGTTAAATCAAGCTGGGTTGTTCTCCATACGATATTTTTATCATAGGTAATTCGAAGCTCATGGTCCTCTACTCCATAGCAGGCCAATCTTTCATATCCTATATACATAGCAGGCATAATATCTTTATAATAATGTAATACCCAGTCAATTTCTTTTTTTATTTGTGTGCCTTCTTTTTGCTTCCTTTCTTGTTTGTTAGGATAATACAAATAATTGACAGCATCTTCTAACTTCATATCCATTCTACGCTTATATACAATGCCATCATACTTCTTTTTTAACTCAATAAAAACATTATCCTTACTTGTAGGAGTATGATAACTTCTTAACCGTAATTTTTCCTTATATTTAGGCTTGGCTAGAGATGTTCGAATAAGCTGATACTCTGGCGTATCAAAATAAATATTATGAATAGAAGTAACGCCATAGTCATCTACTACAATTTTCCCTTGTAACCGCTTGGATAATTCTTCATACTGTGTTTTCGTTAGCAAATATTTTTTTTCGTATCGTTTAAATACAGCTTCATACTTGCTCATATTTTTTCACACCTCCTTTTATCCATTGTCTTATATTGATATGTTAAATATTCCATGCAACCTATAGTAACATACTTACCTTAAACCAAACTTAAAAGAAAAAAAGATTCTTAACAGGTCTACACTGACCATTAAGAATCCTTGTTTCTTTGTAGTTTACCTATAAAGTAACCTGAATACAAACACCACCATCTTTTTTTATCGCTTCTATGCTTCCTCCATGAGCTTCCACAATGGAATATGCTATGGATAGTCCTATGCCATATCCACCACTTTCCCTAGAGCGTGATTGGTCTTCTCTATAAAAACGGCGAAACCACTGACTCACATCTCCCTCTGGAATGTCATTACATGAATTATAGACTTCTAATATAGTTTGTTTCCCTATTTTCTTTAGATGAATCCTTACCACTCCACCATGATTAACATATTTCAAACTATTATCTAGTAAAATAGAAACTAATTCTGTCAAATGATTGGTATCACCTTTTACACTAATATGTGGCTCAACATTAATAGTAAAATGTACTTCTTTTTGGGTGGCAATAGAGAAAAAACTTTCTCCTACACGTTGAATGATTTCACTAAAATCTATAATACGAAATGATACTGTTTCTTTTTCTTCTTCCAATCGTGCCAACATTAATAATCGTTTTACTAACTCATTGAGCCGATTAACTTGATTTAAAATACTTTCACTCCATTCACTTTTTCCATGTATCATCTCCATTACCTCTGCATTGGCAGAGATAATAGCTAATGGGGTTTTTATCTCATGACCTGCATCAGTAATAAACTGCTTTTGTTTTACCATACTATCTATTACAGGATTGATTGCTCGCTTTGAAAAAAGAAAGATTAAGAGAAATATCCCTAAAAAACCTATAAGACCTATAATACAAGAGATAGTAAAAAATGAAGTCACAAAGCTTAAATCTTGGTTACAGTCTAAAAACACAACAATATGTGTTCCATCTACTACCTGATGAATGTATCGGTAATGTTCCATATATCCTTTGTTCTTTCCACTGGTTAATACTGATTCCCCGTATTCTCTTGCTTCACTTGCTGATACTGCTGCAATATGCCCTGTATCTATACTGAATATGTCATAAGTTTCATTTGCATATATAGCAAAATAACGGGTTTCAAACTTTGTTTCTGGTGTAATAGGAACATTCCCCTCTTTTTTTGGTGGCTTTAATCCTTCCTTTTCTATACCTTCTGGAAATCGTCCATTATTTTCTGCTAACATTGATAGCAAATCATCAGCTTTTTTTGTGGTATGGGTAAAATTAGCAATATTAATACTTCCAATTAATAGTACAATTACAATAAAGACAGAAGCCATAGCTATCATAATAAATTTACTTTGTAACTTTTTAATCATTGTTTTTCTCCAATCGATAACCTAACCCTCGAATCGCTTTTATTTGCACCTTTGATTCTATTGTTTCTAATTTTCTTCTTAAATTTGAAAGATACACCCAGATTACATTAATTTCTGCATCGGTATCATACCCCCACACCCTCTCTAGTAATGTTTCTGCTGAAACTATCATTTTAGGATGTTCCATTAACAACTCCATAATTTGAAACTCCTTATTCCCCAAACCAATCCTATCTTTTTTGGTAAATAACTCACAAGTTTTTCTATCTAAGGTAATATCGAAAAATTGATAGTTACTTACCTCATATTCTTTTCTTCTTGTCATTGCTCGAAGTCTTGCTAGTAATTCTCCCATAGCAAATGGCTTTGTTACATAGTCATCTGCCCCTAAATCTAGTCCATAAATTTTATCTTCTACTTGTGACTTGGCAGTTAAAAGCAAAATTGGAACCATACAATGCTCACTTCTTAATTCTTTTATAACATCAAACCCACTTTTTTTCGGCATCATAACATCTAAAATAATAGCATCGTATTCATTACTTTTTGCTAGAAGATATCCATCTTCTCCATTATCTACTACATCGACTGTATATCCATTGTGCTTTAATACTGCACATATAGCATTGGATAATTCCTTTTCATCTTCTGCTAGTAAAAGTTTCATTTTGCCATAACCTCCCTATTTCTAATAAAAATTATATATTTTTTTATTGTATCACAATAACCTTAAAAAAAGCTTAAGTAAATTCTTTCTTATAACAATATTTCATTCCAACATTTTAACATTCTTATCTATACAAATATCTTCTTACCTATTATAATAGTTCATAGTAAATATAGAACACGTTCCATGTATCATGTTCCATGTAATATGTTCCATATAACATCATTTATGTCACATGATTCATTAATTGAACCATATGAATAACAAAGAAAGAAGGTTTTATTATGACTTACTCTATTATTTATAGTAGTAGAAGTGGCAACACAAAGCAATTAGCGAATACTATTTATGATTTATTAAATGAACACAACAAAACAATTCTTGGTTCTACTTGTATTAATGAACCAGATACAACAGATGAAACACTGAAAACCCTTTCCAATGCATCTTGTATTTTTATTGGATTTTGGACCGATAAAGGTAGTTGTGAAGAATCGTTACAACAATTGTTACAAACATTAGAACATAAGACCATATTTTTATTTGGAACTGCTGGCTTTGGTGGTAGCAAACCTTACTTTGATACCATTTTAAACAGAGTATCTTCTCTATGTTCCCCTACTAACACAATCATAGGAACATATATGTGTCAAGGAAAAATGCCTTCCTCTGTAAGAAGTAGATATGAACAAATGAAAGCCAAAAACCCAGAGGATAACAAATGGGATATGATGATAGAAAACTTTGACCATGCAAGTAGCCACCCTGATATGAATGATATAGAACAATTAAAACGTTCTATACTACCTATACTATAACAATAAGTCCACTACTTACAATGAGAAATACTCACAAAGTAGTGGACTTTCTTTATTTTGCCAATTTTCCTGTCATAGTTTGTTCTATAATGCTATGCATAATATCTTCTGTTAATTGACCTTGTGCATAACCAAACACTTTTCCTTCTTTTGTAATCATAAATGTGGTTGGATACGAATATACTCCATATTTCTCAAAAAATTCTCCTGTTGTGTCCATAACTACTGGATAGGTGTATCCATTTTCCAAAAGAAACTCTTTGATTTCTTCTTCTGTTTTTTCTCCACCATATTCTGGTGCTGCCACACCTAACACAACTAATTCTTCTTTGTCATAAGTTTCATAAATATTTTGAATGTCTGGCATTTCTGCTTTACATGGTGAACACCAAGTTGCCCAAAAGTTTAAAAATACTGTTTTTCCTTTATAATCAGATAACTTATGTGTAACACCATATTGGTCGACTAAAGTAAAATCAATGGCATCTGGCAATTCCTCGCTATTAGAAGTTTCCTCTGTATTTTTTACACTACTGTTACTTTCTTCCTCCTCTGCTATTGATTGCCCACTTTCTTCCTCTACCATAGATTCTTGCTTTGTATTACTAGAACCATTTTCCACACTAGGTGTTACCTTTGATAAATAACCTGTAATAGAGTTCATCTTTCCTGTAATCATTAAAAGTCCCATTACAATTAATAATACACCACCAATTTTTACTGTATATGCCACAACTCCTCGGTGTTTTTTTAATAATTGAAGCAGTTGTGTTGTAAATAATCCAACAAGTAAAAATGGTATCACAAATCCTATGGTATATACGCCGATTAAAACAAATCCCATTGTTTTTGTTGCAGAAGATGCAGCCATTAAAAGCACACTAGCAAGAGCAGGTCCTACACATGGTGTCCAAGAAAAACTAAAGGTAAAGCCCATAATAAATGCTACTACTGGTGACATAGCAATTACATTTACTTTCATTGGTAATCGTTTTTCTTTTCCTAATATTCCGCCTTGACCAAACAGTCCTAATTGAAAACAACCAAATAATATAATAAGTATTCCACCAATTCTTGCAAACAATAGTTGGTTTGTTTTTATAAATGTTCCTAACGTAGATACACCTAGTCCTAACACAAAAAATGCAAAACTTACACCTACAACAAAACAAATGGTATGAAGCATTACTTTTCCTCTTTTATAGGAAATACTTCCATCTTCTTCTTGTTTTTTTGCTCCACCAGATAAATAACTAATGTAGAGTGGAATTAAGGGTAATACACAAGGTGAGAAGAAACTAAGTAACCCTTGTAAAAAAACTACAATTACAGGTACGCTTATGTCTAAATCAAAGCCCATTAAACAATCTCCTTTATTTCTATTTTGTTTTTACTTTTCTGTATCAAATTTCATTCTTACTTTTTTATCATATTAATTTATAATCTAGCTATGTTTTATTCCTTATAACTATACTATTTTTTCTGTTATAACGATTCCTTTTATGAACCTTAATTCTATGATTTGTAAAAGAAATAATACTCGTTCTCTTCCTCATCTTTTAACTTTTTACACTGTACTTGAAACACTGTTTCTAATATTTTATCATTATAAATCTGATTTGGCGTTCCTATTCCCTGTATCATTCCTTTTTCCATAACCACAATAGTATCTGCATATTGTAGTGCTAAATTTAAATCATGAAGCACTACAACAATAGTTTTCCCTTCTTTTTTTAAGTTATCTAATAGATTCATAAGCTCCATTTGATAAGCAATATCCAAATAAGTAGTCGGCTCATCTAATATAATTGTTTTTGCATTTTGTACCAATGCCATTGCAAGATACACCTTTTGTCGTTCTCCACCAGACATTTTACTTACATCTTTATAACGGAGAGATTCTATTCCCATTTGTTTCATTGCATCGTCCACTAGCTTTAAATCAGCCTTTGAATAGACTCTTGGATAGGATAAGTGGGGAAACCTTCCATGTAAAATCATTCGTTGCGCTGTAATAGCAGGAAGTTCCCTTACCTGTGGCAAATATCCTATTTCTCTTGCCAATTCCTTTCTATCCATAGTCCCACTATCCATACCACTTATTTTAATTTCTCCTTGACTCTTTGGAATAATCCCAAGGATTGTCTTTATTAGCGTACTTTTTCCACTTCCATTTGGCCCAACAATGGCAGTTATCCCTGCTGTATGAAACTGACAACTAATATTATGAAGAATGGTTTCTTTCCCATATCCTGCACATACATTTACTAATTCTATCATATTATCTCCCATATTTTCATTACATTCTATTTTACATTCTATTTTTGTTTCTTCTTAACAATAAATAAATGAAAAATGGTGCACCTATAAATGACAAAATAATTCCTACTGGTAATTCAAATGGTGAAAATAATATTCTTGCCAATAAATCACAAATCATAAGAAATACTGCACCTAATAATGTACTTACAATAATTAAATATTTACATTCAGAACCCACCATAATTCTTGCTATATGTGGGACAATTAGTCCAACGAAACCTAACAGTCCTGAAAAACTAACACAAGAACCAGCTAAAAGTGCTGCTAGTAATAAAAAGAATAGACGATATTTACTAACAGACAATCCTAATGTTTTTGCTGTGTCATCTCCCAATGATAATAGCTCCATTTCATTATGAAGGGCATAGGTGATTACAATTCCAACAAAAATAGCAATACATGCTGGAATTAAAACGTTTATATTTACACCCTGAAGTCCTCCAATACGAAAAGAGGAGCTATTTAATACTGCATCATCATTAAAGGTGTGTATGGTATCTGTGGCAGCATTGATTAAGCTATTAACTGAAATACCTGCTAATACGATTGTAATTTTACTAGAACCTGTAATTCGACCAAGTGCATATACAAACAAAACAGTAACAAATGCTCCTAAAAATGCTCCCAAAGGTAGAAACAAGACAAAACCTGGAAATACTGCACTACATAACACTTCACCAAAACCAGCCCCTGCATTTACCCCAATAATATTTGGTCCTGCCATTGGATTTGCTAATATTGTTTGAATAATAACCCCTGATACAGCCAGTCCAGCCCCTGCAAATAATGCTGCAATAACTCGTGGTCCTCTTACATAAACAACAATTCTTTGTCCTGATGTTGTAATTCCATCTGTAAATAGAGCAAGCATTTCTTTTAAAGATATGGATACAGTGCCAACAGCTAGACTAACCACACTACTAATTAATAATAGGAAAACTAATCCTATTATGTAATATATTCTTTTATTGTTCTCCATATAAAATATCTGCTAATATTTTGTAGCTTTCTCCCCAACGATTATTTGGCTTGTTATGGAATAATTCCTTTTCTAGCACATGGTAATTGTTATTTTTTACGGCTTTTAACTGGCTCCATGCAGGATTGGAAGTAAATAATTCTTCTACTACCTTTAATCCAGCTTCTTCATCACCCATTATAGTTACAAATATATAATCTGGATCTTGTGCAAT
>CAJFOH010000237.1 GCA_904395845.1 uncultured Lachnospiraceae bacterium | reverse complement strand
TATTTCGGTTAAATTCGCCCATACTTACTTTCTTTTTTGATAAGGACTGGATACATATCTGACGCCATTTTTCGTGTAATGCATTGGCAGAACCTGGTGTTTTTTCGTAAGGTCTTGTACGGTATAAGACACGCATAAATACATCACCATATACAACTGCTTGTAATGCTTTAATTAGCATAGGAATGGTAAATTTAAATCCAGAATTACTTTCTAAACCACTCATATTAACACTAATAACAGGAATATGCTCCATACCAGCCTTTTCTAATGCACGACGGATAAACCCAATATAGTTAGAAGCACGACATCCACCACCTGTTTGTGACATAAAAATTGCTGTTTTATTTAAATCATACTTACCAGATAATAGGGCTTCCATAATTTGTCCAATAACAATTAGGGATGGATAGCAAGCATCGTTATTTACATATTTTAGTCCAATATCAACGGCGTGTTTACTTTCAGGTAACACGACTACGTTATATCCACAAGAATTAATAGCTGCTTCTACCAAATCAAAATGAATAGGAGTCATTTGTGGACATAAAATGGTATAATCTTTACGCATTGCTTTCGTAAATTCTACACGATTATAAGCAGAAGATACTAATTTACGCTCATGGTGCTTCTTTTCACGCACATTTAAGGCAGAGATTAGAGAACGGATACGAATACGAGCGGCACCAAGATTATTTACCTCATCAATTTTTAAAACAGTATAAATTTTTCCAGAACCACTTAAAATGTCATTCACTCCATCTGTTGTAACGGCATCAAGACCACAACCAAAAGAATTTAATTGAATTAAATCTAAATTATCTTGGGTTCTTACAAATTGGGCAGTTGCATATAAACGGGAGTGATACATCCATTGATCCATTACCATTAAAGGTCCGTCCATTTGACCTAAATGAGAAATAGAATCTTCAGTAAACACTGCAATACCATAAGAGGTAATTAATTCTGGAATACCATGATGGATTTCAGGATCAATATGATATGGACGACCAGCAAGTACAATGCCTCGTTTTCCAGTTTCTTTTAAATATTGCAGAGTTTCTTCTCCTTTTCTTCTTAAATCATCTCGAGAAGCAATTAATTCTACCCATGCTTCATGTGCTGCCTCTTTGATTTCTTTTTTGTCAATATTAAAGTTAGAAGAAAATTCTTCTACCAAACGTTCCGTTAAAACTTTTTCATTGGTAAATGCCATAAATGGATTCATAAAGTTAATATGTTCTGTTTTTAACTCTTCCACATTATTTTTTATATTTTCAGCATAAGAAGTTACGATAGGGCAGTTATAATGGTTTTGTGCCACATCGGATTCTTTTCTTTCATAAGGGATACAAGGATAAAAAATAAATTTAACCCCTTCCTTAATTAACCAAGAAACATGACCATGAACTAGCTTTGCTGGATAACACTCAGATTCACTAGGAATAGATTCGATACCCATTTCATAAATCTTTCGTGTAGATTGTGGAGACAGTACCACAGAGAATCCTAATTTTTTAAAGAAGGTAGCCCAAAATGGAAAATTTTCATACATATTTAATACACGAGGGATACCTACAACACCACGAGGAGCCTCTTCTTTTGGCAGTGGTTCATAGTCAAATACACGATGATATTTATAATCGAATAAATTAGGAACAGTAGTACTTTTCTTTACTTTCCCAAGACCACGTTCACAACGGTTACCTGTTATAAAGTTTCTACCATTATTGAAACGATTAATAGTAAGCAAACAATTATTGGTACATAGTTTACAACGTGTCATTGTAGTAGAGTATTCTAAAGATAGAATATCATCAATAGAAAGCATAGTAGTTTCTTTGCCCTCTTCGTAACGTTCTTTAGCAATTAAAGCAGCTCCAAATGCTCCCATAATTCCTGAAATATCAGGGCGGACAGCTTCACAACCAGCAATGCGCTCAAAACTTCTAAGAACGGCATCATTGTAGAATGTTCCACCTTGAACTACAATG
This sequence comes from uncultured Lachnospiraceae bacterium, assembly GCA_904395845.1. Taxonomy (GTDB): domain Bacteria; phylum Bacillota; class Clostridia; order Lachnospirales; family Lachnospiraceae; genus Fimimorpha. The sequence goes on along the minus strand of CAJFOH010000237.1, from coordinate 2,555 downwards.
TGAGAACCTAAATCTTTTGCATCAGCAATTTTAATTACTTTATATAAAGCATTTTTTATGACAGAGTAAGCAAGTCCAGAGGAAATATCAGCAACAGATGCTCCTTCTTTTTGAGCTTGCTTTACATTTGAGTTCATAAATACAGTACAACGTGTTCCTAAGTCAATTGGATTTTTGGCAAATAGTGCTTCTTTTGCAAAATCAATTACAGTATAATTTAAGGATTTAGCAAATGTTTCAATAAATGAGCCACACCCAGAAGAACAAGCCTCATTTAATTGAACACTATCAACAGTACCGTCTTTGATTTTAATACATTTCATATCTTGACCACCAATGTCGATAATACAGTCAACATCTGGTTGGAAAAATGCAGCAGCATAATAGTGAGCAACTGTTTCTACTTCTCCCTCATCAAGCATAAGGGCAGATTTAATAAGTGCCTCCCCATATCCAGTAGAGCAAGAGTGTACAATCTTTGCTGATTTTGGAAGTAGGTTATGAATTTCTCGGATAGCTTCAATGGTAGTAGAAAGTGGACTACCATTGTTATTACTATAAAAAGAGTAGAGTAGTGTTCCATCTTCTCCTACAAGAGCAATTTTTGTTGTAGTAGAACCAGCATCAATACCTAAGTAACAATTTCCAGAATAGATGGATATATCTGCTTTTTTCACACAATGTTTTTTGTGACGTTCTTGAAAGGCTTCATAACTTTCTTCAGAATCAAACAATGCTTCTAAGCGCTTAATTTCAAAGTCCATTTCAATTCCAGTAGATAGTTTTGTTATTAAGTCTTTAATTTCGAAGGAAATATTATTTTTTGCATTCATAGCAGAACCAAGTGCTGCAAATAAGTGAGAATTGTTAGGTGCAACAATAGCATCTCCTTCTAAATTAAGGGTACGAATAAAGGCATTGCGAAGTTCGGATAAAAAGTGTAGTGGTCCACCTAAGAAGGCTACATTTCCACGTATTGGCTTTCCACAAGCAAGGCCAGAAATGGTTTGATTTACCACTGCTTGAAAAATAGAGGCGGATAAATCCTCTTTTGTGGCCCCTTCATTAATAAGTGGTTGAACGTCTGTTTTAGCAAATACACCACAACGGGCAGCAATCGGATAGATTGCTTTATAGTGTTTTGCATATTCGTTTAATCCTGTTGCATCTGTTTGTAATAGAGAAGCCATTTGGTCGATAAAAGAGCCAGTTCCACCAGCACAAATACCATTCATTCTTTGGTCAACACCGTTAGTAAAATAAATAATCTTTGCATCTTCTCCACCAAGCTCAATAGCAACGTCTGTGTGTGGTGCGTAGGTTTGAAGGGAAGTGGCAACAGCTACAACTTCCTGTAAAAATGGAGTATTTAAATGTTTTGCTAAGCTAAGACCTCCAGAACCAGTAATAACTGGAGATACACAAATATTTCCTAACTGGATGTTTGCTTTTTGCAAAAGGTTAGCTAGTGTTTCTTGTATATTGGCATAATGTCTTTCATAATCAGAAAACAAAATGTCATCTGTTTCATCTAAAATAGCAATTTTAACTGTTGTAGAACCGATATCTATACCTAATTTGTAAGGATTAGATAATTGTTGTTCCATGGTTCATACCTCCTCTGTTTATTCTTAAAGTATCAATAATTAAGTCACTATATATAAAAATCCATCCAATTTTATTATACAAAACCTTTTATAAAAAGGCGTTTTTAATGAGCATAAGGTATAAATATGTGGGAATTGTTATAGCTATATGCTACATTTAACAACATTAATATAGGTAAATAAAATTGGAAAATAAATACAGCTAAACGTTAAACATTATAGAACTTTTTATAAAAAAAAGCAAGAAATCCTTTTGGAGTAAGAGGTAAGAATATTAGAAAAATAAGTAAAAGGGCAGCGCTAATTTATGGGAAGAAAAACTTTAGTAAAAACTTTCAAGAAAAATATTTGACAAATGGTATAGGAGAAACTATAATAAACGTGCAGAGGTTTTGTATTTTTATAGATACAATTTAATAAAAAGAGGGAAATCTCTTTTTTTAAAAAAAGTATGTTAAATAATAAACAAAGTTGATGCGAATAAGAGTATAGTGTGAGGGTATTATGATTCGAATTTTTAAATCACAGGATGAGAAGTTATTGGAACAAAGTATAATAACACCAAACTGTTGGGTAGCCCTTACCGATCCAACAAGTTCAGAGCTTAGGACAATTTCAGAACAATTTCATATTGAATTAGATGATTTGAAAGCACCTTTGGATGAGGAAGAACGCTCTCGTATTGTTGTAGAAGATAATTATACTTTAATATTGGTGGATATACCTGTTATTGAGGAGAGAAATGGAAAAGATTGGTATGTCACCATACCAATGAGTATTATCTTAGCAGAGCAAGTGATCTTTACTGTTTGCTTAGCGGATACACCTATATTAACTACATTTATGAAAGGTAGGGTACGAGGCTTTTATACTCATATGAAGACAAGATTCATCTTGCAGATTCTTTATAAGAATGCCTCCTTATATCTACAATATCTAAGAAATATT
>CAJFOH010000236.1 GCA_904395845.1 uncultured Lachnospiraceae bacterium | reverse complement strand
TCCTCTTCTACACTTAATTGTTCTGCAATAATTTCTTTCATCTTTTCTAACATAATCAAATCCTCATTTCTTTTTTATTCTTTTATGTAAATATACCAATAAAAACTACATTGGCATATCCATATATATTGATATAAATATAATCATATTGTCAGTTACTATATATGAATACATTTATATGTCTACCTAGTGTTACTTATTCCTAACGTACACCATTTCTATTATGCATAGCTACTATGGTTACTATGGCTACTATGGCTACTATGGCTACTATGTCTGGTTACCATGTAAGCAAAGTCGCTCCCCACGTTAAACCTGCTCCAAAACCAGATATTATAATTTTTTGTCCTTTTTTTAACATTCCCTTTTGATTCATCTCATCTAATAAAATAGGGATGCTGGCTGCTGATGTATTCCCATAATGTTCTAAATTCATTGGGAATTTTTCCATTGGAACTTTTAAACGTTTGGCAACAGAATTTATAATTCGCTCATTTGCTTGATGTAAAATGTACCAGTGAATATCCTCAGCATTGATGTTTTTTTCTTGCAATACTTGTGTAATAATTTCTGGTACTTTTTTTACAGCAAATGTAAATACATCTTGCCCATTCATTTGTGTAAACGGATGTTCTTTTTCCTTATGTCCATAAAAGGAATTGCTAGAATGTCCATCACAAATGATTGCATCTCCTTTGCTTCCATCAGAACCAACTACAGTATGAAGAAATCCACTGTTATCTTCTACTACAACTGTAGCCCCTGCGCCATCTCCAAATAGGACACAAGTACCTCTATCTTTCCAATCAATTACCTTTGACATACTTTCACTACCAATAACTAACACTTTCTTTGCCAGCCCAGCTACAATATGGGAGTGTGCAACATTTAGTGCATATACAAAACCAGAACAAGCAGCATTTAAATCAAAACACACTGCCTTTTTGTTATTTAATAGCTTCTGTACACAAGTTGCTGTATTTGGAAAAATAGTATCTGGTGTTGAAGTAGCAACTATAATAAAGTCTATATCTTCTGCTTCTATATTAGCAGATATTAGTGCTTTTTTTGCTGCCATATACGCCATATATGACGTAGTTTCTTCTTTTACCACTCTACGACATCCAATTCCAGTACGACTACGAATCCACTCGTCACTTGTATCAACAACTTTAGATAAAGCATCATTTGTTATAACTGTGTCTGGTACACAATGCCCTGTCCCTATTATTCTACTTGTCATACTCTTTATCCTATCATTTTACAAATATATTTTTACTATCTACAAGTATTAATATGTATTATCACACAAATACTTTGATATTCAAAGTATAATATATGTTGTTTCATTTGTCAATAATATTTTGAAATTCAAAATAATTATTTAAAATAAAAAGACAAGACCATTTTCTTAATAATTCGTCTTGTCTTTTCTATAAATAATTTATTGTTTTACTTTCCTAAAATATTCCTTAGCATAAGCTACATCTTGTTCCATTTGTGCTTTTAATTTCTCTACGGAATGAAATTTTTTTTCACCACGAACGAAGGAATACAACTTTACAATGACTGTTTTTCCATAAGTATCTTGACTATAATTAAATACATGTACTTCCAATATAGGTTGTATATCATTGCAGACCGTTGGCTTTTTACCAATATTTGCAACAGCTTCATAAATCTTGCCATCAATTTCTATGGTTGCTACATACACTCCATTTGGTGGTATCTTCTTTTCTTTTTCAATAGTAATATTCATTGTAGGATAACCTAAAGTTCTTGCAAGCTTCATGCCATGAACTACTTCGCCCATAATAAAATATGTTCCACCTAATAGCTTATTTACTACTTGAATATTTCCTTTTTCTAATTCTGAGCGAATATACGTGCTACTTACTTCATTTTCTAGCTCATCAGTTTCTTTTTCAATCACTTCTAATTGATAGTTATATTTTGTAGAGAGTTTCTTTAAGAGAGTAACATCTCCCTTCCTTTTATATCCAAATCGAAAATCGCTTCCCACAACAATAACATGGCAATTCAACTTATCTATTAAAATTTCTTTTACAAATTGTTCTGGCTCCATTGTCATTAATGTATAATCAAATGGATATTCTATTAGATAATCTACTCCCGTTTGACGTAACAATTCTTCTTTTTCCTCTTCTGTTAATAGAACTTTTTGTATTGTTCCAGATAATACAGAAAGAGGATAATCTAAAAATGTAAAAACAACAGATGTTAAACCTTTGTTTTTATACTCTAACACTCTTGACAACAACTTCTGATGTCCTTTGTGCAAACCATCAAACTTTCCTAAAGTAACTGCTGTTTTTTCTTTTATATTTACTTTGTCTGCATCACGAATAATATTCATAGCTTATCTTCCTTCTAAAAACATTTTCACTGGAGCATATTGTTTTTTCTTTTCATCCCAGCGATAAATCCCTAAAAATACTTGATTGCTATCATATACAAGAACATCTTCTTGCCCTATTATTTGGCTACTTTGAGTATTAAATGGAAAAAAAGGATTTCCATTATATAAAAAACGATTATAATCTTCCTTCATAACAATTTTTCTGTAATTGGGAAATAAGTCAGGAACTGATGTAATAATAGTGTCTATGTTATCTTCCTTTTTCAATTGCTCTACTTGACTTAGTGTATAAGCATTTTCTAAGGTAAATACACTAACTTTTCTTCTTAGTAATTGCTCCATGCAACCACCACAACCTAATGCTTCACCAATATCCTTACATAACGTGCGGATATACGTTCCTTTGGAACAAGAAACAGTAAAGCGAACTCTTGGTAAGTTAATTTCTAATATTTCAATATGAAAAATTTCTACTTCCCTAGGTTTTCTCTCAATAACAATGCCTTCCCTAGCAAGTTCATATAACTTTTTTCCGTTTACCTTTAGCGCAGAATACATTGGTGGAATTTGATTGTATGTACCAATAAAAGAATATATTACTTTTTCTACCTCTTCATTGCTTACCGTTACTTTCCTTTGGTTTATAATCGTTCCTGAGATATCCTCTGTATCTGTTTCTACTCCTAATAGCAAGACTGCCTCATAGGTTTTATTTTTATCTGTTAATATATCGCATAACTTGGTAGCATTTCCTAGACAAACTGGTAACACACCTTCTGCATCTGGGTCAAGTGTTCCAGTATGCCCTATTTTTTTCTGTTTTAATATTCCTCTTAATTTAGCTACCACATCATGAGAGGTGTAACCTTTTTCTTTGTATATATTTATGACACCATTCATACAATTACAACTCTCCAGCCTCAATTAATTGTTGTTCAATTTTCTTTGATAAGTTATTAATGGCATCATGAATACTTCCCATCATCGTACAACCAGCAGCTCTAATATGTCCACCACCACCATAGAAGGAAGCAATCTTACTAACATCAACAATATCTTTTGAACGTAAACTTACTTTATATTTTTGAACACCTAATTCATATACAAAAATTGCACATTCTACCCCTTTAATATCTCGTAGTTGTTCTACAATACCG
>CAJFOH010000235.1 GCA_904395845.1 uncultured Lachnospiraceae bacterium | reverse complement strand
CCACTACATCCAAAAAATAGAGATGATATAGGGAAGTTAATTGTAGAAATCAAAGAAAAATACCCAGAAAAGAATATCTGGTTATATACAGGATTTTTATGGGATATGATTTGTGATTTGCCTTTTATACCTCTTATTGATGTTTTGGTAGATGGTAGATTTGAACTTGCTAAAAAAGATACTTCATTACAATGGAAGGGAAGTTCAAACCAAAGAGTCATTGATGTAAAGAAAACATTAGAGCAAGGGAATGTAATTCTTGCCTATGAGTAATCATTTGGAAAGAATAAGTATTTGATTTGATAAAAAACATATATTATGATACAATAAAATAATCAAAATGGATTAGTCATTTTTATAGTAGTTGCTAAAAAGGTACTACGATAAAGATGGCTTTTCCTATGCTTGAAAATGGAAAAAAGGAGATATAAAAGATGAAGCGAATTGCCAAGTTTGAAAAGGTTAGTTTAGAGCAGTTTATAGAAGGAATGAAAGATTGTTTTGACTCTTATAGTGAAGAAGAATGTGAAAGCATATATCAACAGATTAACTTACCAAAAAGAGCAACATCAGGTTCTGCTGGATATGATTTTTATGCTCCAGTAACACTTACCATACTTCCAGGGGAAACAATTAAAATCCCAACAGGTATTAGAGTGTCAATGGAAGAAAATTGGGTATTAAAATGTTATCCAAGAAGTGGGTTAGGATTTAAGTTCCGTTTACAGCTTAATAATACAGTAGGAATTATTGATAGTGATTATTATTATTCTGACAATGAAGGGCATATTTTTGTAAAATTAACTAACGATACCAATGAAAATAAAACTTGTGTCATCGAAAAGGGAAATGGATTTATGCAAGGAATTTTTGTAGAATATGGAATAACCATTGATGATGATGTAGTTGCAGTAAGAAATGGTGGCTTTGGAAGTACAACAAAATAGTAGTTATACATAGTAAAAAAGAGTGTATTATATACCAAAACTAATAAAAAGATAGTGGTTTTGGTTAAAATACACTCTTTTTTTATAACCTATTCTTCAAATGTAATTAATTCTTTTGCGTAAGGCAATGTTTTTACCCAATCACAAAATGTATGCCATTCTTGTAACTTATGATTCTTTCTTGAATGATACATACTAATTAATGTTTCATAATTAAAGGTACAAGTTCTCATTTGATTATAACTAGATGGAAGTAATTGAATTAAATCATACCAATCTTCTTTTGCCTTTGTTTCTTTATAGCGAAGGCGGATACTTTCTAACTGTTCTACAATCGTTTCCATAAATGTATAAGAACTTGGGGTTAAGTGGTCATGGCTAAAATCATCCATAGAAAAAGGTTTGCTATGGATTTTATGCATAGTACTAGTAGAGTTTGCAACTGTTGCAACTTTATAAGTATCGTATTCTTTCCACCAATAAAGTGGAGCTGTAATGTCCACAGATACAAAAACCATTCGTAAATATTTTCTATGGTCACTTCCTGCATGAGCAAGTCTTTTTGCAAGGTCTAAATCATTTGGTCCTAATTCATAAGTTCCATCTTCACGATAGAAGCTATCACTTCTAGCCCAGCTATTTAGTGGGTTTCTTGCTCCACGCATAGCATTTTCTAAATTCATTACACTAACTTTATCAATTAAAATCATAATGTCCTCCTTGGTTTGTAGATTGCAACAAATTTGTAACAACAAAAAAGAAATAACATATTATAGGAATATAATGTTACATTTTGTTACATAGAAAATTAGACAATTAGACTAGATAAAAAGTCCGTCTAAGTTGCCCCTATTTTATCATATTTTAAAACCCCAATCAATAAAAATAAAAGGGAAGAAATTAGGAGAAATTTTGTCTATGAAGATAGCAGATATGCATTGTGATACAATATCAGAACTTTATTGGAAAGGAAAAGATAACAGTTTTTTAAAAGAAAATAAGTTACAAATTGATATAGGAAAGCTAAAAAAATCCAATTATTGTCTTCAAACATTTGCAATATTTATTCATTTACAACGAGTCAAGTGTCCCTACAAAATTGCTTTGGAAATGATAGGGCGTTATCATAAAGAACTAGAGGCAAACAAAAAGGAGATAGGAGAGGTAGTGAACTATTATCAGATAGAAGAAAATATGAGACAAGGAAAAATAAGTAGCCTACTTTCCATAGAAGAAGGGGGAATTTGTGAAGGAAAGCTAGAGTACTTGTATAACCTTTATAATAAAGGAGTTCGTATGATGACATTAACTTGGAATTTTGAAAATCAGCTGGCATTTCCTAATCAAACAAGAGAAGGCAGATTTGGTAGAGTAGAGGGAAAAGGATTAAAAGAAGCTGGTGTTTTATTTATAGAAGAAATGGAGCGACTAGGTATGGTAATTGACATTTCTCATCTTTCTGATGGAGGTTTTTATGAT
>CAJFOH010000234.1 GCA_904395845.1 uncultured Lachnospiraceae bacterium | reverse complement strand
CACTTTTGCTCCATAATTGTTCGACTTAAATTTGTATGGATAAATACTACAAATTCATCGCCACCCATTCGAGCAATCATATCTTCTGTTCTAAAGTTTTCTTTCAGGCAATTTGCAAATAATTGTAATGCATAGTCCCCTACTTGATGACCTTCATTATCATTGATTTCCTTAAAATTATCAAGATCTAACATCATCATAATTCCAGAAGATGGATTTTGTTCTAAGGAATTTATAATTTCCTCTTCAATTCCTTTTCGGTTATATAAACCAGTTAACCCATCTTTCTTTGATTCATCAATGGCACGCTCTAATTGTCTTTCTGCACTTTTCATTCGAAGCATACCTTCTGTCTTATCTACAATAACTCCATAGAAAATTCCGTCTTCATCTAATGCATCAATGCTAATATATTTTTCGCCAATATTTACAATACTTTCTACATCTTCTCTATTTTTCATGGACATAATAAAATGTTGGAATGTATGAGTGTCTTTTGCCATTATTTTTAAATTCGTATCATTAACAGAAAGTAAATCTTTAATATTTTCAGAATAGAATACTTTATTGATATTATGGTGACATTCAAAAACAGCAACACCTGTATCAATCTTTTCAACAATTTTTGTTAAACGTTCTGATTTATTCTTATAATCTTCTTTCCATTTATCAATGGCACTAGACAACAATTTAAATTCAAAACTTTTCATTTTATTAAATTGTACGTCTACATTACCGGATAAAATAGACTCAATCACATAGTCTACATCTTTTAAATCCTTGATTACATACTTGCGAATCAGCCTTGCAACTGCAACATATATAAACCAAAGAGTAGCTGCTAGTACTAAAATCATAACAGTAACTTCTGGAATAGCATTGCGATAAGTATAACTTGAATCTGTCCATGTAGCAAATAAGTATCCATCATGCTCTACTACGGTTAAATGCTTCAAATCATCATTGATTTTAATTGTAAAATGACTTCTATGATTTTTTAACTGTTGTAAAAATTCTTCTTTGCTTTCTCCATCTTGAAAAGATACCGTCTGATCATTATTTTTGGTAATTGCCAATAAATCTCCTGTTTCCTCATACACTGCAAAAATGGCTTTTTCTCTTTCGGTAGGTATTCTTGTAATTAATGTTTCAAGGGTAAATGCATGAATTACTCTTTCATAACTACTACTAAGCAACCCTATTTGAATCATAGAAAATTCTGGCAAATTACTTTTAATACCACCAAGAACATACCCTATTCCTGTGACCATTCCTACTTCTGATTTTTGAATAACGCTTTTATCTGATGTTCCATCTACTAAAGGCCAAAATTCTCGTCTTTCCTCATAGCTTTTAATACATTCACCAATTAACTGTGGATTAGAAGAATATACAACTTCTCCTGTATGGTCAATAAGGTTAATTACGTCTAATTGCATTGTCTTTGCAATTTCACTTAATTCTTCTGTGGTGTATTCTTTACTACCCATTCGTTCTAATAAATATTCTACTGTTTCTGCTTTGCTAATGTAATCTTCATCAAACATTGCAATTTCATCTTCAAGTTCAACCTTAGTATTGTCCCATTGCTCTATCACTTCTTCTAAAACCATTTTTTGATCATTTAACATATTCTCACGTTTCTCATTAATCATATAGATAACAAGAGGAACAAATAATAGTAGAAATATAAAAGAAAATTCAAATAACATTTTTCTCCCAATAATCTTTTCTATCTTCATTATCTCTTTTCTCCTCACACTATAAACAGTTTTCTATTTTCTTTTTATTACTCTACAATCCATTAGAATTGCTAATATGTATATTTTAAATAACATAATATCATTCCAAATTATAAAACAACTGTTATAATTTGGCTTTAAACATACATTTTTATATTCTACCAATTAGGTACTATTTCGTGCAATGGTTTTTTTATTTTTTTTCTAGTAATTTCCACTAAATTTAATTTCGTCATATCAACAACCACTGTTTTTGTTGGATCAACTGACACAAATCTTTTTAGATTTTCTAAAAGAGCTAATTTTTTCTCCTCTGTTTTTAAATCAATAAAATCGATTAAAATAATTCCTGATAGGTTTCTAAGGCGTATCTGATAGGCAATTTCCTTTGCTGCCTCTACATTAATGTTATAAAATGTTTCCTCTAAGTCACTCTTACCTCTAATTGCCTTTCCAGAATTTACATCAATTACAGTAAGCGCTTCTGTATATTCAATAACAAGATACCCACCAGACTTTAACCACACTTTTTTTTGCAATGCAGATGTTATAACTGTTTCTATGGAGTATAACTTACTAAGTGATAATAATTGATCCTCATACAATCTTACTTTATGCTTGTTATCCCAATGAGTTTCTTCCATAAACTTTAAAATTTCTTCATGTAGCTGGTTATTATCAGTAATGATTTCATCTAGCAAATCTTCTTTTGTATCTCTTAGTGCTGTTAAATAAGATGGTGGTGTCTGATAAAGCAGACTATAACACATTCTGTGATTTGCAACTAGCATGATCTGTTCTATTCTTTTATATAATGTAGTAAAGTCTTCTATCAATTCTTCTTGACTAGCTATATATGCATTGGTACGAACAATAACACTAAGATTTCTCAAATCACAAGATACTGTTTTTTTCATTTCTTCTTTCTCTACTTCACATTCCAATACACCATTTTTAACGTTCTCTATCAATGCTTTTGTTTCTTGCTTCCAAACATTATCTTTAATTTTATTAGAAATATGAGTACTGCCTTTTCCATCTAATGTAATGGCAAAACATCGACTTGTTAAACTAATATTAGAGGTAACTGTTGGCTCTTTTGTTTTTAATGCTTCCTTTTCTACTTGAACAAGAATTTCATCACCTGCT
>CAJFOH010000233.1 GCA_904395845.1 uncultured Lachnospiraceae bacterium | reverse complement strand
CTTTTTTAAGCATAGCACTTAACAATTCTGATGTTTCAATAGTAATTGTACCTACAAGAACTGGCTGTCCTTTTTTATGAGCTTCTACTACAGAACGTACCACTGCTTTGTATTTTTCCTTTTTTGTTTTATATACTGCATCTTGATGGTCGATACGTTGTACTGGCTTATGAGTAGGAACTTCTACAACGTCCATTCCATAAATATTACGGAATTCTTTTACTTCTGTTAATGCAGTACCTGTCATACCAGATTTCTTCTCATATTTGTTAAAGAAATTTTGGAAAGTAACAGTAGCAAGTGTTTTACTTTCACGCTTTACTTTTACATGTTCCTTTGCTTCAATGGCTTGATGCAAACCATCAGAATAACGTCTACCTGGCATAATACGTCCAGTAAATTCATCTACGATTAATACTTCATCGTCTTTTACAACATAATCTTTATCTCTATGCATTAAATAGTTTGCTCGTAATGCTAAAATCATATTGTGCTGAATTTCTAAGTTTTCCGCATCTGCCAAGTTGTCAATTTTAAAGTATTTTTCTACTTTTTCAACCCCTTGCTCTGTTAGGTTTACTACTTTATCTTTTTCATTAACAATAAAGTCACCAGTTTCTTCGATTTCTTCACCCATAATGGCATTCATCTTTGTAAATTCTCCACTGGCTTCCCCACGTTCCAAACGTTTTGCTAATACATCACAAACTTCATATAATTTTGTAGACTTTCCACTTTGACCAGAAATAATAAGTGGTGTTCTTGCCTCATCAATAAGAATAGAGTCAACTTCGTCAATGATTGCATAGTGTAAATCTCTCATAACAAGTTGCTCTTTGTATGTGACCATGTTATCTCTTAAGTAATCAAAACCTAATTCATTATTGGTTACATAAGTAATATCACAATTATATGCTTCACGACGCTCATCGTTATTCATACTGTTAAGTACTACACCTACGGTAAGTCCTAAGAACTTATGAACCTGTCCCATCTCTTCTGCGTCACGTTGTGCCAAATAGTCATTCACTGTAACAACATGAACCCCTTTTCCTGTAAGTGCATTCAAATAAGATGGCAAGGTAGCCACTAATGTTTTACCTTCCCCAGTTCTCATTTCAGGAATACGTCCTTGATGTAAAATAATTCCACCCATTAACTGAACACGATAATGTTCTAGTCCAATGGCTCTCTTTGCAGCTTCACGAACAACTGCATAGGCTTCTGGTAGTAAGTCATCTAATGTTTCACCATCTGCATATCTCTTTTTAAATTCTGCTGTTTTTGCCTTTAATTGCTCATCACTTAATTGTTCTATTTCTGGTTTTAATGCTTCTATTTTATCTACTATTGGAGTAATTAGCTTCAATTCTCTTTGGCTATGTGTACCAAAAATTTTCTCTATAATATTCATTGTAACCTCCGCACATTTATTTATGTTTTCTTTCATATACAAGCTATAAGTATATTTCTATATTCCATCTTATACTCACACTTGTAAACTTATTATTTTATATCTTTACTTTTGCATTTGTATCAATTATCAATTTTTCTTGATTAACAAATTACATCATAGTGGGTTTATTGTACCACTCTTTTGTATAATATTCAACCTTTTATACTATATTCACCATTATTATATTATATGGAGCAATCTAAACCACTGTGGTAGGAATCGTTTCCAATACAAGATAACAACAATTCTCTCTTTGCTACATAATCCGTTTCATTTATAAGGGCATCTAAATACAGATCAAACACTTGAAAAATACTCTCACACCTGTTTTTTGCTAGTGCAAAAAGCTCTGTCAATGACTGATTGGATACGATTGTCTTGTCCCAAGGATTTTTCCATTCATGATGTTCTAAATTAAATATATTTCTTTTATTTGGCTCTATATTTGGATAAATCATAGCTGAAATTAGTGGATATTTTAACGTGTGGTTTTCTACTAATTCTAAATATTTTTTCTTTCTACCTGTTTTATCATGAAGTGCATTACATTGCATACGAAACAAATGTAACGTATTTTTTACAAATGTTTCATTAATTTTGTATGGATTTTCATTTTTAAATGTAAACAAACGTTGACTTCCTTTTTTCTCTCTCTTTTCTTTTGAAGGTACTGTTATCTGGTAATGATCTTTATAATAGGTTTCATTAATTGTATTAGCAAGAAAATTACAAACAAAATGGGTATGATACTCAGATAGAAACAAAGTAAAACTTTTTCGAAAACGTTTTGCTTCCTCCCCCTTATAATACTTTAATATCCACCAATCAATCATCGTTTCTAAATTAGCATGCGCCCCACTAATTTGCTTCGAACCTTTTTTTCGATTTGGCACATAACCAACCCTACTATAAATATATGGATGTAACATACTATCTAACACATAGTGGGTAAGAAAACCTACTATGTAAGAAGTTGCCAATGATATTTTTGCCTTTGGCAACTGCTCCATATAGCAAAAGCACTGTCTAAAATATTCATTTACAAGTAATTCATGCATATTAGAGCCTATATTTCTTTCTTGTACTCCAATTGACGCACGAGGGTGACAAAAAAACATATCTGGCCCTTGTAATCCCAAACGATACAAATCTCTATTTTCTTTAATTGCTTCTTTTAATATTCCTTCTTCGCATTGGAAAAAAGCTCGAATTCCAAATACATAATGAGTTGTAAAACCTGGCATATAGAAACTACCATTCCTTTCTATCTAAACTAACCGATATTTCAACTATTTTATCTTACAAAATTACATATAAACCATCTTTAAAATGATCCTAATACCTGATTCTTGTTGTTTTATTTTATACTACGATACATTTTAACATATTCTAATCCATACATCACAAAGGATAATGCTAATAATACAGCAGATGCGCCCATAAGCCCTTGCATCAACTTATGGTCAATGTTTGGTATGGCAATTATCACTATCATGACTACATATAGAAATGCTGTACTGACTTTTCCATACCATTTGGCCCCATCTAACTTACGCCCTTTTCTTAGCATAAATAGACCTGCCAAAAACATAAATCCTTCTTTCACTAGAAATAGTATTACAATCCATATCATCCAGTCGATTTTGATTAATAATACAAGTAACATGGCTACCTGCATTAATTTATCTGCCACTGGATCAATTAATTTTCCAAGTTCTGTAATCATATGGAACTTTCTGGCAATGAATCCATCAAAACAATCTGTTAGGCTAGATAATAAAACAATACCTGCTGATAACATATATTCCTGTGGTGTTTCTGCCTTCAAATACATATACACAAAAATAGGAACTAATAAAATACGAATATAAGATAGTATATTAGGAATTGTAAATATGTCTTTTTTTTCTACTTTTATCATTTTCATATCTCACCTCATATTTTTCTTTTTGATTGTTATATCTTACGAAACAAATTACTTTCTTATTAAAGTAATTCTTGCTTGTTTTATTGTACCACCGAATAACAAAAAAGCCAACAAAAGAAATAAAAAAAACTGGAAGTATTGTAACTACAATACTTCCAGTCTATATTCATTAAGCAAGAATTACTTTAATGTAACCTTTGCTCCTTCAGCTTCTAATTTAGCCTTGATATCTTCAGCTTCTTCCTTAGAAACACCAGTCTTGATTGCCTTTGGAGCTCCGTCAACTACTTCCTTAGCTTCCTTTAATCCTAAACCAGTAGCTTCACGAACAACCTTGATAACCTTAACCTTGTTTGGACCAGCTTCTGTTAATTCAACATCAAATTCTGTCTTTTCTTCAGCTGCTGCACCACCTGCTGCTGCAACTACTGCAACACCTGCTGCTGCAGATACACCAAATTCTTCTTCACATGCCTTAACTAATTCGTTTAATTCTAATACAGATAACTCTTTAATAGCTTCAATAAATTCAGCTGTTGTTAATTTTGCCATTATAATTTACCTCCGATTTTAATTGTATTTTTCAATAATTTGTTTTTAAAAATAATTAAGCTTCCTTTTCTGCAATTTGCTTAATAACACGAGCAAAGTTTGCGATTGGAGATTGAATACTTCCAAGTAATTTGGAAAGTAATTCTTCTCTTGAAGGAATTGTAGCGATAACCTTGATACCTTCTGTATCGTAGTATGTGCCTTCAACTACACCTGCTTTTAATTCAAGCGCTGGATTTTCCTTAGCGAAGTTGAATAAAATTCTTGCTGGAGCAGAAGCATCTTCCTTTGCGATTGCGATTGCTGAAGGTCCTTCTAAATGAGCTGCTAATGCTTCATATTCTGTTCCTTTTACAGCAAAGTTAATCATAGTATTCTTGTAAACTTTGTAGTGAACACCAGCTTCTCTTAATTGCTTACGAAGTTGTGTATCTTGTTCTACTGTAAGTCCACGATGGTCTACTAATACAACTGCTTTCGCATCTTTTAAATGTTCTGAAATCTCAGCAACGATAGGTTGCTTTAATTCTACTTTTGCCATGTGATTTGCCCTCCTTATTAGATTTGGTGGCCGAAAAACCTCTCTAAAAAGACAGAGAAAAGTCCTCTCTTGTTTGGAAAAGGAAAAGCCCTCTCCAGAAGACAGAGAGGGCTGATATCATCATTCAAAAATATATAATCTAAAAATGAATATCATGTTTCCTCGGTAGGCGTTTTCTCCTTATGTCTAACGACACCTACTGTCTTCGGCAATGGTGAAAAAGAGATTTCTCTTTCACACCTATGCATAATAGCATAATCTATATACGATGTCAATATCAAATTTTCATTAATAAACTAAATGTTATCAATAGAACAGAATAGTATTAGAAAAATACTATTCTGTTATCTATCATATCATTATTAGTTTGCTAATTTAGCTGTGTTAATCTTTACACCAGGTCCCATTGTAGAAGAGATAGAAACACTCTTTAAGTATTGTCCCTTAAGTGTACTTGGTCTAGCCTTGATAACTGCATCCATAAGCGTTTGGAAGTTGTCTGCTAATTGTTCTTCTGTGAAAGAAACTTTACCAATTGGCACGTGGATAATATTTGTCTTATCTAATCTATACTCAATCTTACCAGCCTTGATGTCTTGAACAGCCTTAGTAACATCCATAGTTACTGTACCAGCTTTTGGGTTTGGCATTAAGCCCTTTGGTCCAAGTACACGACCTAAACGACCAACAACACCCATCATATCTGGTGTAGCTACTACTACGTCAAAATCTAACCAACCTTCATTTTGAATCTTTGGAATTAATTCTTCTCCACCAACGAATTCAGCACCTGCAGCTAAAGCAGCATCTGCCTTATCTCCCTTAGCGAATACTAATACACGAACTTTCTTTCCTGTTCCGTGTGGTAATACTACAGCACCACGGATTTGTTGATCAGCGTGACGTCCATCACAACCTGTTCTGATGTGAGCTTCAACTGTTTCATCGAATTTTGCAGTAGATGCCTTCTTAACGATAGCGATTGCATCTTCCTTATCATAAAGAGTAGCACGGTCTACTAACTTAGCAGCCTCTACATACTTTTTTCCTCTTTTCATTATAAAAACCTCCTAGTGGTATTTGCGGGAATTTCCCTCCCACGATATTTTAAACGACTTTTTGTTTTAAATTAGTCAACGACTGTGATTCCCATACTTCTTGCAGTACCAGAAATCATGCTGATAGCAGCTTCAATGCTTGCTGCATTTAAGTCAGGCATCTTAAGTTCAGCGATCTTTTGAACTTCTGCCTTTGTAATTGTAGCAACCTTTGTCTTATTTGGAACTGCTGAACCAGACTCAATCTTAGCTGCCTTCTTTAAAAGAACTGCCGCTGGTGGAGTCTTTGTAATAAAGCTGAAACTTCTGTCAGCATATACTGTAATAACAACTGGAATAATCATTCCTTGCTGATCAGCTGTTCTAGCATTGAATTCCTTTGTAAATTGTACGATATTAACACCATGTTGTCCAAGTGCTGGACCAACTGGTGGAGCTGGTGTAGCCTTACCAGCAGGGATCTGTAATTTAATATAACCTGATACTTTCTTTGCCATTGTTAGGCACCTCCTAATATTTTCAATTTTGCTTGCCAAATCGAACGTTTTGATGTTATCAATATCATTTGACGGCGCAACACTGAAAGTGTTGTGGTATTTGCGGGAATCTCCCTCCCACGCTTAGAATAAACTCGATGAAATTTTTTCTAAACTTTTAGTTACTTTTTTTGATTTCTGAGAAACTTAGTTCAACTGAAGTTTCACGACCAAACATATCAACATTAATTTTCACAGTTTGCTTTTCAGTATCAATAGATTGAATAACAGCCACTGTATCTTTCCAAGCACCAGAGATAACAGTAACCATATCTCCTACTTCAAAATCAACACTTACTGTATCAAACTTAATACCTAAATTATGCATTTCTTCTTCTGTTAGTGGTACTGGCTTTGATCCTGGTCCAACGAACCCGGTTACGCCACGGGTATTGCGTACTACATACCATGTATCATCATTCATGACCATATTCAATAGTACATAACCTGGAAACATCTTTCTCTGTACCTCTTTTTTCTTTCCATTCTTCATTTCAATGCCTTCAAGCATTGGAACGGATACTTCTAAGATCTGGTCTTGAAGTTTACGGTTTTCAATTGTCTTTTCAATATCAACCTTAACTTTATTTTCATAACCTGAATAGGTATGAACGACATACCATTGCGCCTCTGCCATTATAGTTACCTCACTTATTTTACTATGAACTCTACACCATATTGTATAATCCAGTCAATAATTTTGATTACTACACCAAGAAATACTGAAATAATCAATGTTGCTACTGTTTGTTTCGCAAGTGATTGTTTATTTGGCCAAGTAATTTTTTTAAATTCAGCCTTTAAACCCTTAAAAAAACTAGCTTTCTTAGTTTTTTTTGCTGTTTTTTCTTCCATAATATCACCCCTTTACGAAACAAATTATTTCGTTTCTTTGTGTAATGTGTGACTCTTGCAGAATCTGCAGTATTTCTTAGTTTCCATTCTGTCAGGATGAGCTTTCTTATCCTTAGTCATGTTGTAATTACGCTGCTTACATTCTGTACATGCCAATGTGATCTTTACGCGCACAACTTCCACCTCCACTTGTAATCTTATTATTTTGCAAAATTGCTTTTCTTCTGCACCAAAGATTGTGGGTAATCTTCATTTTTGTGCATAAAAAAAAGACCTAGCGTCTTCCATACGCTTTTTAAATATAACATATCTATATAGTATCGTCAAGTTTTTCCTTGCAGAAAACTTAGAAAATATAGGATTCCCCCATATATTCCCTATAAATATAGTTGTAGTATGGTAACATCTATAATTTCATTAAACTTCTCTGCAATATTTTTATAACAGCCTGTTTCCTCAAACCCCATCTTTTTATGCAGTTGAATACTTGGATAATTATCACTACTGATAAGGGAAACTATGGTTTTAATTTTCCCATCTTCTTTGGCTCTTTTTATTATTTCTTCCATTAATATAAGACCAATTCCTTCTCCCCTACGAGTTGGATTTACATAGATAGATAATTCTGCTGAACGTAAAAAGCCTTTCTTTTCATATAATTTTGATAGACTAACAAATCCTAACACTACCCCTTCTTCCTCTGCCACAAGTATTGGATAGGGTTTTGTATGTTCCTCATACCACTTCATCCTCTGTGTTACACTTTTTGGCTCATAATCTAAGTTTACATTTGTATTTATAATATAATAATTGATTAAATCATTAATTGCCTTAACATCACTAACTTTACTATCTCGAATCTCCAATAACTATCCCCTCACTTTCTTACTTTTTCTAATATCCTTTCCCAATGGCAATAGTTGCCACATAGACTGTTTGAACCCCTGCACGCAAAAGTTCTTTGGCACACTCATCTACTGTACTTCCTGTTGTATATATATCATCTACAAGTAACACCCGCTTTATTGTCCTTACTTCTTCTTGCTTTACTTTAAATGCATCTTTTATATTTTTCCTTCTCTCTTTGTCATTCAACTGTTTTTGTGCTTTCGTATGTTTTGTTCGAATGAGTAGGTTGGTATCCATAGGAATATGTAATAGGATTGATAATCGCTTTCCTATTTCTTCTGCCTGATTAAATCCTCTACTTCGTCGTTTTCTTTTATGCAAAGGCACTGGTATAATAACATCTATCCCCCATTCTAATAATTTTTTTCCATATCGATAATACAATTCTTCACAAAAGAAATCCAAATGTTGTCGCTTGTTGTAGTATTTTACTTGTGCTAGTGACTGCTCTACTCCTGCCGCATAGTAACACAGACTAACTGCCTCTTTAAAATAATGGTTCTTTTTTCTACAATCATAACAATACTCATGTCGATTGGAAGAAACTCCTTTACCACAACACATACATCTTGGTTCTGTTACAAACTGAATATTAGTAAGACACTCATTACATATTTTATTTCCTAGCAACTGTAGTGGCTCATTACAAATTGGACAACATCTTGGAAAAAAAATATGTAATATAGCCTCCTTCCAATCTGCCTTTTTATATTGTAATACGTTATTCTTTTTTAAAGTTATCAAGTGTTTTCCTTTTTGAACATACCTTCTCATTTTTTCTCCCTGCATAACATATAGTTTTAAAACTACTGAAACAACTTTCACTTACATCCCAGTTTTTGTTTTTTCCTCAAATACTCCGTAAATTTCTTTGATTCTATCATCAAGTCCAGAATATCTTCTTTGTTCTTGTTCATTGGCAATCATATCTTGAAATGTTTTTACACTTCCCACAATACAAACGCATTTTTTAGCTCTTGTAACTGCTGTATAAAGCAAATTTCTGTTCATTAACATTCTAGGTCCAGATAATAATGGAATTACTACTGCTGGATATTCGCTTCCTTGTGATTTGTGTATAGTTACTGCATAGGCAAGTTCTAATTCATCTGCCTGCTTAAAACTGTAAGTAACCCTCCTGGCTTCATCAAATTCTACTACAATTTGTTCTGCAAACAAGTTAATCTCCTTAATAATTCCAGTATCCCCATTAAAGATACCAACTCCTTCTTCCATAGGCATACCATATCTTCCAACTACCTCCCATTCCATTTGGTAATTGTTTTTTATTTGCATTACTTTGTCCCCTTCTCTAAAAATCCCTTGCACAAATGTTTTTTCTGCTTTATCTTCTGACGGTGGATTTAAATACTGCTGTAAGGTAATATTTAATTGTTCTACTCCTAATGCTCCTTTTCTCATAGGAGTTAATACTTGTAAATCATGCATAGAAGCGTTAACATACTTTGGAAGTTTCTCCTTTATTAAAGTCACACTTGCTCCTGCAATAACAGGTGCTTGGTCACGCTCTATAAATAAAAAATCTTTGCTTCCTTTTTTAGGAAATACCATTTCCCCTGCGTTGATTTTATGGGCATTGACAATAATATCACTTTCTGATGCTTGTCTAAAGATTTTTTGCAACATAACTACATTAAAGCAACCTGAATGGATAATGTCTTTTAATACATTTCCTGGACCTACACTTGGAAGCTGGTTCACATCTCCTACTAAAATCAGTCTTGTTCCTACTGGAACTGCTTTTAATAGAGAGTTCATTAAGTGAATATCAACCATGGACATTTCATCAATAATAATAACATCTGCCTCTAGTGGATATTCCTCATTTCTTGTAAAATGCATACCTGAAACATCTTCTTGTGGTGAACCAGTTAATTCTAATAATCGGTGAATGGTCTGTGCCTCAAATCCTGTTGCCTCTGTCATTCTCTTTGCTGCCCTACCTGTTGGAGCGGCTAATAAAATTTCCAACCCTTCGTTATCAAAATAATGAATAATCGTGTTGATTGTTGTTGTTTTTCCAGTCCCTGGCCCTCCAGTAATTATCATTAACCCACTATTTACTGCTTCTTTTACTGCCATTCGTTGCATTTCATCAAGAGAAATGTTATTTTTTGTTTCAATTGCTTGAATTTTTTTCTCTATCTGTTCCTCTGGAATGTTATCTCTAATATTTAAGTCTTGAAGCATTTTTGCTGTATTTAGCTCCATATAGTAATATTTGGAAGCAAAAACAATATGCTCCTCTCCTAGTTTTTTTAACACTAACTTTTTATCTATTACCAAATCGGTAATGAATTTTTCAATGTAATCTGCCTTTACCTCTAATAATTGTTGGGTATGTTGTAATAATTGTCCTAATGGCAAATAGGTATGACCTTGAGAAACTGCCTGAAGAAGTGTGTATAAAACTCCACTTTTAATACGAAAGGTAGAATCTGCTAAAATCCCTACTTTTTTTGCAATTTCATCTGCAATTTTAAACCCTACCCCACTAATATCATCTGCCATACGATAAGGATTATGTTTGATAATTCCATACACATCTTGTCCATATTGCTGGTATATTTTTGCAGCTAAATTCATAGTGATTCCATATTGCTGGAGAAATATCATTGCTTTTCTTCCATCTTTTTTTTCTGTAATTTGTACTGCAATTTCTCTCGCTTTCTTTTCACTAATCCCTTTAATTTCACTTAGTCGTTCTGGTTCTTCTTCTATAATGCGAAAGGTATCATCACCAAATTTGTCTACAATTCTCTCTGCCATAGCCGTTCCTATTCCTTTAATTGTTCCACTGGCTAGATATCGTTTAATAGAAGCTGCATCTTTTGGAGCAACAAATTCATAGGATTTGACACGAATTTGCTCTCCATACATTGGATGCTCTGTTAAATCACCTTCTGCTTTTAAATATTCTCCCTCGGAAATATTTAAAAAAGTTCCAACAAGACAGTACTCTTTTTTCCCCTCTACCACAGATAGTACGCTGTATCCATTTTCTTCATTGCGAAATACAATTTTTTCTACATATCCTTCTACACAAGCCATATCCTTTCCCTTTCTCCTTTTCTATCCAACTATAATTCATACGTATTGTATATAAAACTGTAATGCAACAATGGGGTTGTCCTGTATTGCACATCAATGTATGTACACACAAAACAACCCCTTATGCTTATTGATTAATCTTCTTTTGATCCACTTAAGAATTCAATGTATTTTCCAGTTCCAACGGCTACTGCTGTCATTG
Source organism: uncultured Lachnospiraceae bacterium (assembly GCA_904395845.1). Taxonomy (GTDB): domain Bacteria; phylum Bacillota; class Clostridia; order Lachnospirales; family Lachnospiraceae; genus Fimimorpha. The sequence continues at coordinate 4,908 of CAJFOH010000233.1, read as the reverse complement.
GGTCTTCTGCTGTCATCGTACTAATTCCAGTTCTTTCTTCTAACAACTCTTCCAATCCATGAAGCAATGCACCACCACCTGTTAATACAATACCTCTATCAGAAATATCTGCTGCTAATTCAGGTGGAGTCTTTTCTAACACATTGTGTACTGCATCAACAATTTTTGCTGTTGATTCTCTTAATGCTTCTAATGTTTCACTTGAAGTACAAGTAATGGTCTTTGGTAACCCAGTTACTAAGTTACGACCTCTTACATCAATAGTAAGTTCCTCTTCTCTCTTATAACAAGTACCGATTTTGATTTTGATTTCTTCTGCTGTTCTTTCACCAATTAATAAGTTATGCTTCTTTCTCATATAACGAACAATGGCATCATCAAAGTTATCACCAGCAGTTTTAATGGATTCACTGACAACAGTTCCTCCTAGAGAGATAACTGCAACATCAGTTGTTCCACCACCAATATCTACAATCATATTTCCACATGGTTTTGCAATATCAATACCAGCTCCAATGGCTGCCGCTACTGGTTCTTCTATAATAAATACTTCTCTTGCTCCTGCTGCGTAAGTTGCATTTTCAACTGCTTTTCTTTCTACTTCTGTAACCTCACTTGGTACACAAACACAAATTCTTGGTTTTCTAAATGTTCGTTTACCAACTGCTTTTTGAATAAAGTACTTTAACATCTTCTCTGTAATCGTATAATCAGAAATTACACCTTCACGAAGTGGTCTTACTGCCACAATATGTCCAGGTGTTCTACCAATCATTAATCTTGCTTCCTCACCAATGGCTTTAATTTCATTAGTATTTCTATCAAATGCTACTACTGATGGCTCTTTTAAAACAACACCTTTTCCTTTTATATAAACTAAAACACTAGCTGTTCCTAAATCAATTCCAATATCAGCGGATACTCCAAATAACATAACAAATCTCCTTTCAATCCAATCCTTTTACTACTGTTTCTATTCTAAATAGGTTATCCTACGAAATATCTTTTCTTTTCCAAATGTAATTTTTTGTAACTTTATGTCACCTAATCCTTACCTTATGGCAAAAATATGTCATTATTTCGTACTTCTTATTATATACAATATTTTTCATTTTTAAAAGTATTTTTTTTATTTTCTCATTTATAACTTTTTTTGGAATTTACTCCTTTTTTTACCATTTATTTTAATGAGTTTATATTTTTTTTATAATTTGGACAAACTTTAGACATAATTATTGACTATACTAACAATGTACTAGTTAATAGTACTTTTCAAGTTGATCCCCATCACTTGAATAAACAAAGCTTTTTCATACTCATACCTGACAGCCTAGCTGTCAGGTACCCCCCTAAGATGATTTTTTTAAATTTTCAATATATACCCCTTTTTCATAACATGTCAGAGCCAGTATATTTTATATACTGGCTCTTCCTCCATTTATTATTTCTTTTTTCTTGTATTTTTCTTACTTTTAGATAGGGTTTGTTTTATTAACTGCTTCATTTCTCCAATTTCCTCTTTAAATTTTATTGATGTAAAAGTAGGATGGTTTTTTAATATTCGATTTTTACCATTCTCTAACTGATGTTCTAGTTCACTTTTCTTTTCTTTTAAGATAGAGAGTTTTATTTTTAACTCAACAAATTCTTGCTTCCACTCATCAACCAATGGGTGATTTTTTAGTTCTTCCATTGTATTATTTAAATGCTCTAACCTATCTATATAGGAGGAAGAATGAAATGACTTAGAAACTTTTTCTGGAATTTCTTGTACTTTTTCTTGTAATTCATCTAGTTTTTCAAGCATAAGTTTAATTTCAGAATTTCTAAGTGTCATCTTATGTAGCATATCTTTAAAATCTAATGCCTCTTTAAATGACAATGTAAAATCCGCTACAATTCCTATAGTCAATACTATGGTAAGCCCATTTGCTATTATTGTAGGAATACTTAAAATAAATCGTTCAATAGGTGGATGTATTACAAATGTTAAAAGTACACTTAGTACTCCCCAACATAAGCTACTACTTAAACAAATATGACCTTGAAAATTTAATTTTTTCCTACTATAATCCCAATACCTTACCTGAAATAATGCTTCCATACATACACCAGTAATATATTCTAAGATTGTTGCTGCAATCATCCCAACAATAAAAACAAGAAATACATGGTTCTCCATTGGCATAGTCACAGCAATCATCATAGTTGCTCCTGTACCGTAGATAGGAAGAAATGGACCTCTCATAAATCCCCGATTTACAAATTGTTTTTTACAAATGGACACATAGGTTGTTTCAAAACACCATCCAAAAAAACAATACAAATAAAAAAATAATAGCCACTGAAATAATGTGTACATACTAACTTCCTTTCTTTTCTTATGTGTTTTTTCTATTTTATACAAAAAATAGAAGCATTGCAAGTTCCCTTTTCAATGCTTCTACTCTTACCTAATCTTATCAATTTTTTAAAAATCAACCTTTTGTTTTCATATCTCCATAATGACTATACATTGGAGATGGCATTCCAAATCCACCAGCTACTGGAATTGCTTCTCCTGTTACATAAGAAGACATATCACTTGCTAAATATAAACAAGCATTAGCAATATCTTCTGGCTTTCCAACACGATCAAGAGGTACTGTCTTTAAGAAGGTATCTAAAAATTCTTTTGACATATTTCCAAGTGCTGCATCTGTTGCAATAAATCCTGGTAAAATACAATTACATCTTACTCCTGCTTTTGCATATTGGGTTGCAATATTTTGAGATAAGAAAATAATCGATGATTTTGCTACTCCGTATGCAATACGATACATATCTGGATATTTTCCTCCTACAGAAGCAATATTAATAATAGAACCACCATTATTTTCCACCATAGAAGCTACTGCTGCTTGACAAGTATCGTAAACACTTACTAAGTTTTGCTCTACAATTCCCATAAAATCTTCTGACTTTGTATGAAGAAGGTCAAAGTCCTTCTGAACATCAGTAGAACCAAAATTATTTACAAGAATATCTATTCTACCTTCTTTTTCAATTACTTCTTTTACAGAACCAGAAAAACTTTCTGGCTTTGAAGCATCAAAGAAACACACATCTGCTTCATACCCTTGTTCCTTTAAACGCTCACAAATTTCTTTTCCTGCATCTAATCTTCTAACAGCAAAATATACCTTTGCTCCTTCTTGTGCTAACTTTTCTGCACAAGCTAACCCAATTCCTCTTGTAGAAGATGTAACCATTGCAATTTTTCCTTTTAATAAACTCATGTGTATTCTCCTTTCTTTGCATATTCATCAATGTATTTTATTGTTTTATATCCTAATTATAGCACGTTTGACTATTTTCTTTTGTGATTTTGTCACATTACCATTTACTGATCGGTTATATCAAAAGATTCCAATACATCTACTTCCATTTCTTCCTTATCTTTCTTTGCCCCTTGCTTTTTTTCTAAAAGCCATTGTTTATCTTCTGGTGATAACCATATTCGACTAATTGCTAAGGAAACTAAAATCCCTACTCCAGTATCAATAATACGGGAAATTACATAATTAATATAGTTATCCTTTGATACCGAATAGATAACAACAAACAATACCACTGCCCCAGGTTGAACACCACCATACAACTCAAATAGTTGACATGTATAAATTAATAGTAACAGTCCTACTGCTAAATAAACCCCAAGTGGCAGAAAAATAGGATTATGAATATATACCCAATAAACTGGTATGGTTAACATACCACCGATTAAGGTTCCAATAAAACGGTTCCCACCATTTTTCAGTCCTGCTTTCATTCCACTCCCCATGCCAAACACTGCCCCAATACAAGCAAAGGCAGCGTTTCGATTTATGAAACCATATAACACAGATACCAACGAAACAGCAAGAATGGTTTTTATGGTTCTTCCCCCAACCTTCGGAAGTTTTTTACGTTTTTTCATAGTTTAACTCTCCAATATCCTTTGTTTTTTTCTTCTTATACCACTATTATACTATGTATGATTACGGTTTCCTATATGAAAACTATATTTTTTATAACCTTATACATTCTATAATATATCTATGATATGTTTATGTTGTATCTTTGGTATGTTTACGTTGTATCATTGACCTATTATGTTTGACTATGACAATCTTTGACAAAGCTATGATATATCTATGTTGCATTTATAATGTATCTATCATGCATCTATGATGTATCTGTGATGTATCTGTGATGTATCTGTGATGCATCTATGCTGTATCTTTGATACATCTATGCCTTGTCTATCTGAAACTCATATTTTTATTATGCGTCTTTTTTCAAAAAATACACCAATTAATTATGTTGATATTTTTCTCTTGTCGCAAGCCCACCACGAATGTGTCGTTCTGATTTATTAATATCTAAAATGACTCGTGCTTCTCTTGCTAATACTGGATTAATTTCTACTAAACGTTCAGTTACATCTTTATGTACAGTAGATTTACTAATACCAAATTGCTTTGCTGTTTGACGTACAGTGGCATGATAATCTACAATATATTTTCCAATTTCAACGGCTCTCTCTTCAATATAATCTCTCAAGAAGTTCCCCCTGTGATTTACTTTTTTACAATGTATGCAGCAGGGGAGGTAAATAGAATATGAAAACTCACTATTTTTTCATAGTATATTTCAAAGAACTATATTACTCTTCTCACATATTAATTGGCTGTAATACAATAACTTCTATTCGTTTTCCATCAAATTCTTTATTAAACGTTATTTCAAAATTCTGTTTATCCTTTATTATCTTTTCTTTGTCATAAATATAAAAATAAAGATTCATTGTAAAATGAAATTGAACTAAAAAAATTCCATAATGAATAACCTTGTGTTATAATTCATGTACCACCAAAAATTATCAAG
>CAJFOH010000232.1 GCA_904395845.1 uncultured Lachnospiraceae bacterium | reverse complement strand
TATCTACTACCTTATTAATGGCTGGATTAGGTACCTTATTATTTCATGTACTAACAAAAGGAAAGATTCCAGCATTTTTAGGTTCATCATTTGCATTTTTAGGAGGATATGCAGCGGTTAGCCAAACACCTGATGGAGTAGTTATCCCAGAAATGTTACCTTATGCTTGTGGTGGAGTTGTAGTAGCAGGACTTGTGTATTTAGTATTAAGTGGATGTATTAAATTGTTTGGTGTATCAAGAGTAATGCGATTTTTCCCACCAGTAGTCACAGGTCCAATTATTATTTCTATCGGACTAATTTTAGCACCATCAGCAATTACAAATGCATCGACGAATTGGGTGTTAGCAGTCGTTGCATTAGCAGTTATTATTATTTGCAATATTTGGGGAAAAGGAATGGTAAAAATTATTCCTATTATGCTAGGTATTATTGTTTCTTATATTGTAGCTTTATTTATGGGTGAAGTTGATTTTAGTGGAGTAACTGAAATGGCAAGTAAAGGATTTTCAGGATTTTTAGCAATTCCATTAGATAAAAATAATTTTGCAAAATTTGATATTAGTGCAATCTTAACTATTTTACCAATTGCTTTGGCAACTATGATGGAACATATTGGAGATATTTCTGCTATTGGGGCAACAACAGGAAAAAATTACATCGCAAATCCAGGGTTGCATCGTACATTATTAGGTGATGGTTTGGCTACTTGTATGGCTGCATTTTTTGGTGGTCCAGCTAATACAACTTATGGGGAAAATACAGGTGTGCTTGCATTAAGTAAAGTATATGATCCAATTGTTGTAAGGATTGCGGCTTGTGTAGCAATTATTCTTTCATTTTTCCCAATTTTTGCTGAGGTAGTGCAATCTATTCCTACAGCAATTATTGGTGGGGTATCATTGATTTTATATGGAATGATTTCTGCCATCGGTGTTAGAAATGTTGTAGAGAACCAAGTAGATTTTACAAAGAGTAGAAATTTAATTATTGCAGCAGTTATTTTAGTAAGTGCATTAGGTTTTAATGACATTGGTGGAATTACATTTGTTGTTGGTGGATATGATATTACATTATCTGGAATTGCAATTTCATCTATATTAGGAATTGTGTTAAATGCAATATTACCTGGAAATGATTATGTGTTTAAGGTAGAAGATTAAGTCCATAAATTAGAAAATAGTTATATCGAATCCAAAAAGGTAGATATTGTAGTTAATTTTGTCTACAATTATCTACCTTTTTTGTTTAGGATAATAGGAATGATAGGAAGTAATAGAAGAGTCAGGTAACTTATAAATGAAAAAAAATGTAAAAAGTAGTTGCAATTACAAAAAAGATATGATAGTATTATATCGTTACACAGGCCGCTGTGGCGGAATTGGCAGACGCATACGACTCAAAATCGTACGGGAAACCATATGGGTTCGAGTCCCATCAGCGGCAGCTTAAAACCCTAGTATTTGCTAGGGTTTTATTTTTTTGAAAATAACCTCAAAGGAACTAGCAAAAATGAAACAAACAATAATACATTGGATTAAAAAAGATGTCATATTAATGATTTCTTGGATATTAGCAATATTATTCATGGTAGTCGTGCCACCAGATAAGCAATATTTGGAGTATATTGATTGGAAAACATTAGGATTGTTATTTTCACTAATGGCAGTTATGGCAGGATTAAAAGAAATGGGTGTTTTTCAAACATTGGGAAAACACTTATTGTCAAAGGTAAAAAGTAAACGTGGAATCGAAAGTGTTCTAGTGCTTCTTTGCTTTTTTTCATCTATGATTGTTACAAATGACGTAGCATTAATTACATTTGTACCTTTTGCAATAGAAGTATTAACTATGGCAAATAAGAAAAAAAGTATAGTGTTTGTAGTAGTAATGCAAACCATTGCTGCAAATCTTGGAAGTATGTTTACCCCAATAGGAAACCCACAAAATCTATATATTTACGCAAAATCTCAAATGCCATTGCAAGTATTTTTTATTACCATAGCACCATATGTAGTATTATCATTTGTACTTATAATGATTTGCTTGCTATGTAGGAAAAATGAATTAGTGAAAGCTAATTTAAATATTCATTATGTAGGAAAAGTAAAAAAAGAAAAATTAGTTGCCTACGGAATTTTATTTGTATTAAATTTACTTTGCGTTGGCAAGATAACACCAGTATGGATGATAGTAATTATTACAGTAATTATGCTTTCTGTTATGGATAGGAAAATTTTTGGAAAGATTGATTATGCGTTATTATTTACCTTTATTGGTTTTTTTCTATTTGTAGGAAATATGGGAAGGATTACTACATTAAAACAGTGGATAGAGGCTATTTTACAAAAAAATGAATTGCTTACTATTATTGGAACAAGTCAAGTAATTAGTAATGTGCCTACGGCGTTATTATTATCTGGATTTACAAGCCATTGGGAGATTTTACTAATAGGGACAAATCTTGGTGGATTAGGAACTATGATAGCATCTATGGCAAGTTTAATTTCTTATAAATATATTGCAAAAGAATTACCTAATGAAAAAGGACAATATGTAATAAGTTTTACAATATGTAATATTGGCTTTTTAGTTCTATTAGTAGGATTGTATTTGGTAATATTATAGATACAAAATAAAGAAAATTAAAAAAGTTTCTGGGCTAAGTACAGGAATAAATAGGTATTTTCACATTAGGACATAAAATGATTGAAAAAGAATGGGAATAGAAGGGAGATAGAATGGCAAGTAATAGTTGGGTAATTGACCGTTTTGAAGAAGAATATGCAGTATGCGAAAATATGCAACGAGAAACTTGTAGGTTGAACAAAGATAGAATACCAGCTGAGTGCAAAGAAGGAAGTTGTATTCAAATATTAGAAGATGGAACAATTATACAAGACTTGAAAATGGAAGAAGAAAGAAAACATTCCATACAAGAATTGATGAGTCAATTATTTGAGTAATTATTAGGGAGGGGAACACCCTCCTTTTTATTTTTTTGAAATATAGGTTGTATGAAAAAAACAATTTGTTGTATAATGAAAGATAATGATGCAAATACCATAATAAGAGGTGGTGTAAATACGTGGAATGTAAAGAAATAGAACATCTTATTATCCCCTTTATAAAATATGAACTTTCTGAGGAGCAGTTAAAAGAATTTTTAAATCACATAGAAACTTGCCCCAATTGTAAAGAAGAATTGGAAATTTATTATATGGTTTATGAGGGGATG
>CAJFOH010000231.1 GCA_904395845.1 uncultured Lachnospiraceae bacterium | reverse complement strand
TAGAGTATGAATCACATCTGATGCTTTATCAGATACTGGAAATACTCGATTCCCTCTCTCTACTTTTGTTTTGCATCCTCTTTTTTCTAGTAGCTGTATCATATCCTCATTGGTAAAGCCATAAAAAGCACTATATAAAAACTTTCGATTGGACACTACATTTGCTAAAATCGTTTCCATATCCGATGCATTTGTAATATTACATCTACCTTTTCCAGTAATATATATTTTTTTTCCTAATTTCTCATTTTTTTCATAGACAATTACTTGATGGTTATTTCTCCCTGCACCAATAGCTGCTGCCATTCCTGCTGCACCACCACCAACAATTATTACTTTCTTCATTGCTTCTTCTTCCTATCTTGTTTGTTATTTCTTAATGTTTTCTATTTTTATTATACTATTTTCCAATCTATTATAGTTATGATAATACTACATTTTTCTTTCACCATTGCATAAAACTATAACCCAAGTGTTTTCACTTGCTTTCCCTTTCATCATACAATATTATAGAAAAAAAGAAAAGAGAAGATTTCCTTTTTACAAGAAACAATCCCCCAAACATTAGAAAGACCTCTAATGATTAGGGGGACTGTTATGGTAAAAATAATCGGATTAACTGTTCAAAGCAAAAGCTAAAATCTATGACTTCAATAGTTTTCGTTGCAACAATTGGGGTTGCATCGTACAACGTATCATTAATAAAGGTTTGTATTTCTCCAATTTGTTGCCCTTTTTCTACTGGTGCTTTTATACTATCTGGAATTGTTATTTTTTGTGTAACCTTATCCTCATTTTTTACTAATGTTTCTAATATTTTTTCTTCCACAAACAGTTCTAAGGTATCTTCTTTTCCATCTATAACTGGAATAGGATTTGGTGTTGTTATTTTTGCAATTTGTTTTTTTTCAAAATTATCTACTCCATAAGTAATTAACTTTGTCATATCATTCCATTTATACGTTTTGTTTGGTGGCCATCCGCTTGCAAGCACTACTCCAATAAAAAGTTTGTCTTCTTTTTCTACTGCTCCTACATAACAATATCCTGCCTTACCTGTAAATCCTGTTTTTCCTGAAATAGCTCCATTCATCATAGTTAATAAAGCATTGTGGTTGTTGCAAGAAAAACTTCTTTTTTTCTCAACGTCCATAAATTGATAGGAACTTGTTCTAGTAATAGTAAGAAATTCTTCTTTTTTTTCTGAGTCTAAGATACAATATCTCATTATTTTTGCTAGTTCTTCTGCTGTGGTAAAATGATTATCTGCATCTAGTCCATTTGGTGTAACAAAATTAGTATGGTTACAGCCTAACTCTTTTGCTTTTTCATTCATTAAATGAGTAAATGCCTCTACACTTCCTGCTACTCCCTCTGCAATTACAACGGCTGAATCGTTATGGGACTCTAACATTAGGGAATATAGTAGGTCTTTTAAAGTGAATTTTTCTCCTGTTTTTGCCCCTAATCGTACTTTTGGCATACTAGAGGCATAGGAAGATGTTTCATAAATATCGTCTAAATTTCCATTTTCTAATGCAACAATACAAGTCATAATTTTTGTTGTACTAGCCATTGGCATCACTTGTTCCCCTTGCTTAGAATATAAAATTCTCCCAGACTCCCCATCCATTAAAACAGCTGACCTTGCGTGAAGTGTATTTTCATTTAAGCCATTCTCTCCACTTGCCTGAATACTTTCTTTTTCCTCATTGCCATTAGCTTCCTTTTCTACAACTGCTATTTCCTTATTATTTTCACCATATCCATAACTTTCTATTTTAGGAAACACAAGCAGAAATGTGCTAACAACTGCTAATACATAAATGGCTATTTTTTTGTTTTTATACATTTTGTATCTCCCCATAAGTACTTTCCTTTTCTCAATATATGAGGAGTTTTGTAATTTTTAGAACAACATTTCCAAGTTTTCTTATTTGACTGCTTTTGGCAAATTCCAACGATACTTGGTTGCAAAAAAACGAATTATAATAATAAGCAATGCACCTATAATCATAGATATGGAGTAGTCTATGTTACTTCGTATCATGATAATACAAACAATAGCACCTACAAAACTTGCACTTGCATAAATATGTTTTTTTAATACGGTAGGAGTCTGTCCTGCTAACACATCTCGAACCATTCCTCCTCCTACTCCTGTCATCATTCCTACTGTTGTAAGAAGTAGTGTTCTATCGTAGAACCCAACATCATATGCAGTATGAATTCCTATTACTGTAAATGCCCCTAATCCAATGGCATCAAATAAATTCATTACAAATGTGTATCGCTTCATATATTTACTATTTAGAATTTGATTGTTCCAATATACAATTAAAAATATAATAACAGATACTATTACAGAAATTTTTACATAAATGGAGTTTTGAAACATCATTGGTGGGTGAATTCCTAATATTAAATCTCGAATCATTCCCCCTCCTACTGCTGTGGATAACCCTAAAATAATTACACCAAATAAGTCTAATTTTTTTTCTATGGCAACCATAGTTCCTGAAGATGCAAATGCAATAGTTCCTATGATTTCTATTAGAAATACAATATGCTGTGATATGTCCATTGTGTCCTCCTTTGTTGTCTTATACAGTCACCTGTACTTCTTCCTCTGCTTCTTCTTTCATCTTAGCAACTTGTTCTGGTTTTAGAGTCGGAAGTTCTGCAAGGGAAGACACTCCAAAACTTCTTAAAAACTGCTCTGTTGTTGCAAATAAAATTGGTCTTCCTATTGTTTCCTTACGCCCCACTTCTTCTACCAATTCATACTCAATCAACTTATTTACTGCGTGGTCACTTTTTACGCCACGAATTTGGTCAATTTCTATTTTTGTAATAGGTTGCTTATAAGCAATAATGGATAAAGTTTCTAGTAATGTATCTGTTAAAATATGCTTTTTTGGTTGACTGGCAATACGAATCAAATGTTCATAGTATTTTGCTTTTGTACATAGCTGATACTTATCTTCTAATTCTATAATTTGAATTCCTCTCACATCTTTTTCATAAGACTTCATAAGTTTATGAATCAACTGTTTTGTTGTCTGTTCATCTTGTTCAATTGCCACTGCAATTTTTGATAATTCTACTGATTTTCCCATGGTAAATAAAATTGCTTCAATGGCTGCCTCTAATTCCTTCATCTTACTTCCCTTCTTCTCCTAATCGTATTGTTCCATGGCTTCCTTTGTAATCGGAGTATCACAATTTTCATTCCATTCTAATAAAATATCTCCAAATATTTCTTCTTGAGAAAGAAACAAACGGCCAATTTTTATCATTTCTAAACAGGCTAAAAATGTTACAATAATATCTTCTTTTGTATTTTGTTCTTCTAATAAATTAGAAAATCGGAATTGTTTTTTCGTTTTTGAATATTCAAAAATATGCATTAATTTTTCTGATAGCCTTACTTTATCTTTTTTTATAGTACCAAACTGACTTCGAATAGGGTCAATTTTATCAATTTGCTTTTTTAATACATTTTGAAAAATAGATTGTAGTTTTACCAATGTTACCCCATCTAGTAGTTGCTGTAAATCTACTGGTTCTTCATATTGGGAAACTTCTAGTGGTATGGTAGGCTTTTTAAATAAGTTTTTATCTGCATCTACTTGTTTGTCTTTTAAACGACTAGCAATCG
>CAJFOH010000230.1 GCA_904395845.1 uncultured Lachnospiraceae bacterium | reverse complement strand
GGCAGGAACAATTTTACAATTAGTTCGTTTGTTAATCATTGCTGGAGGTAGACGTGACGACTAAAGTAAACACAAGACAAATTGTATTAGATATCCTATTAGAAGTCTTAGAAAAAGGGAATTTTTCTCATATTGTTATGCGCCAAGCACTAAATAAATATGGGTATTTAGAAAAGAAAGAGAGGGCTTTTATTAATCGGTTGGCAAATGGAACAATTGAAAAAGCCATTGAATTAGATTATATTATTAACCAATTTTCTAAAACGAAGACAACAAAGATGAAACCTGTCATTCGTAATATTTTACGAATGACGGTTTATCAATTAAAATATATGGATTCTGTTCCAACATCGGCTGCGTGTAATGAGGCAGTAAAATTAGCACAAATAAAAGGCTTTCATACATTAAAAGGCTTTATTAATGGAGTGGCAAGAACCATTAGCCGTAACATAGAACAGTTTCAGACCTATGATAGTCTTTCTTTAACATATTCCATGCCTGAATGGTTAGTAAATTATTGGAACACTTGTTATGGTAGAGAAAAAACAAAACAAATACTAGAAAGTATGACAAGTGAATATTCTCATCAAGAAATATGTGTACGTTGTAATCTTAGCAATTGTGACTTAGATACCATTATAGCATCTTTACAAGCACAAGATGTATGTGTTCGTATTCATCCACAATTACCATTTGTATTATATTTAAGTCAATATGATTATTTGGAAGGATTAGAAGCATTTGTAAATGGCTGGATTCAAGTACAAGATATAACTTCAATTCTTGTTGGCTTATTTGCAAATCCCAAAAAGGATAATATATGTATTGATGTTTGTGCAGCTCCAGGAGGAAAAAGTTTGCATCTGGCAGATTTATTAGAGCATAGTGGTATGGTAGAAAGTAGAGATTTAACCTATGATAAGGTTTCGCTTATTGAAGAGAATATTGAACGTAGTAAATTTACAAATATAAAGGCAACCGTTTGGGATGCTACTGTGCTAGATGAAGCTATGATTGGAAAGGCAGATATTGTAATTGCAGATTTGCCTTGTTCAGGGCTTGGAATTATTTCTAATAAACCAGATATTAAATATAGTATGACAAAAGAAAAAATGGATGACTTAGCTACTTTGCAAAGACAAATATTAGAAATTGTTCAACAATATGTAAAAGAAGATGGAATCTTGATTTATAGCACCTGTACTATCAATCCAGAAGAGAATGAAAAAAATATACAATGGTTTTTGAATCAGTTTCCATTTGAATTATGTTCTGATTTAGAAAGTACAAACGTACCAAAAGAACTTTTTGATGATAGCGAATTTGCTATGTTAACAGAAAAAGGATATGTGCAACTATTTCCAAATAAGAAACATGCTACTGGATTTTTTATTGCAAAACTAAAGCGAAAAAATAATAAGAATTAGAATATAAGGAACAGTTATTATGGAAAAACAAGATATTAAATCATTGAATTTACAACAATTAACAGAGGCAATTGCAACATTTTCTATGCCAAAGTTTCGAGCAAAGCAAATTTATCAATGGTTACATATTCAGTTAGTAGGTTCATTTGATGAAATGACCAATTTATCAAAAAAAGATAGAGAATTACTAGAAAAACATTTTTATATTACTTGCTTAACTCCAGTAGAAGTACTAACTTCTAAAATAGATGGAACAAAAAAATATTTATTTGCTTTAAAGGATGGCAATATTATTGAGAGTGTTCTAATGAGATACAAGCATGGGAATTCTGTATGTATTTCTTCCCAAGTAGGCTGTCGAATGGGGTGTCGTTTTTGTGCTTCTACTCTTGATGGATTGGAGAGAAATCTTACAGCCTCTGAAATGCTAGACCAAATTTATAGAATCCAAAAGGAAACTGGAGAGAGGGTATCAAATGTTGTTGTAATGGGTTCTGGAGAGCCATTGGATAACTATGAAAACTTAGTACAATTCATTCATTTAATTAGTAATAAAGATGGGCTTTGCATTAGCCAACGGAATATAACAGTATCAACTTGTGGCATAGTACCGAATATAAAAAAATTAGCAGATGAAAATTTATCTATTACTCTTGCACTATCGTTACATGCACCAAACAATGAAGTACGACAAGGTCTTATGCCAATTGCTAAAAAATATGAATTATCAGAAGTATTATCTGCGTGCCAATACTATTTTGAAAAAACAGGTAGAAGAATTACTTTTGAGTATAGTTTGGTAAAAGATGTAAATGATAATATAGAAGAAGCAAAAGCATTAATTCAGTTGATTTCTGGAATGAATTGTCATGTGAATTTAATTCCAGTAAATCCAATAAAAGAGAGAGATTTTGTACAATCTAACAAAGAAAATATTGAGAAATTTAAAAAATTACTTGAAAAAAATAAAATAAATGTTACTATTAGAAGGGAAATGGGACGTGATATTGACGGTGCCTGTGGGCAGTTAAGAAAACGCTATTTAGAATCCTCTTTGAATAGTAAGGATGCTTTTTAAAGCATTTCCTTAGGAAATTCATAAAAAAAGGAGATGAGTACTGTGAAAGCCTATGCAATGACAGACATTGGTTTGTGTAGAACAACAAATCAAGACAGCATATATGTATCAACATCGCCAATTGGTTTCTTCCCAAACCTATTTGTAGTTGCGGATGGTATGGGGGGATATAATGCTGGTGATTTTGCATCCAAGTATGCAATTGATACATTCACACATTTATTAAAAGAAAAAGAAAATGGAACAGAAATATCCATATTAAATGAATGTGTTTGTGATATGAATATAAAATTAAGGGAAAAATCAAAAGAAGATGCTTCTTTACAAGGAATGGGTACTACATTTGCATTAGCAACAATTGTAAATGACACATTGTATGCCGTTAATGTTGGTGATAGTAGAATATATGTAATAAATGATACAATAAAACAAATTTCAAAAGACCATTCTTATGTTGAGGAGTTAGTTTCTAATGGAAGTGTTATTCGTGGCTCGAAAGAATATTGGAAACAGAAAAATATCATTACACGAGCAATTGGAGCAGAAGATAACGTTGAACCAGATTTTTTTGAAATAAACTTATCAAAATCAGATAAAATTCTTTTATGTTCAGATGGCTTAACTAATATGGTTAGTGATAAAGAAATTTACAACATTATAACAGCAAATAGTACCCTACAAGGTGCTGTTGAACAATTAATTTCTTTGGCAAATGAGTATGGTGGAGAAGATAATATTGCTGTCATTTTAATAGAAAATGGATAGCATATAGTATTTACTATCTTACTTGAGTTATCATCAACCATTGAATAATACTATGTGGATGAAAAAGAAAAATCTAAAAGAAAGGAAATTATACTTTTTAATGGATAAGACAATGTGTATTGTTTTTCCATAAATCAAGTATAGGTGAAATTATGATAAGAGAAGGAATGTTCCTTGGAGATCGATATGAATTATTAGAAAAAATTGGCTCCGGCGGAATGGCTGATGTTTATAAAGCAAAATGCCATAAGTTAAACCGTTATGTAGCAATAAAAATTTTAAAAGACGAATTTTGTAAAGATAGAAACTTTGTTACCAAATTTCGAATTGAAGCACAGTCTGCCGCTTGCTTAAGCCATAATAATATTGTTGGTATTTATGATGTAGGAGAAGAAGGAGATATTCACTACATTGTAATGGAATTAGTAGAAGGAATTACATTAAAAGAGTATATAGCAAAAAAAGGAAAGCTAGAAGTTAAAGAATCCATTGGAATTGCAATTCAAGTAGCCCAAGGTCTTAGTGCTGCTCATGAAAGACATATTGTTCATAGAGATATTAAACCACAAAATATTATTATATCTCGTGATGGAAAGGTAAAAGTAACAGATTTTGGAATTGCAAGAGCAATTTCAGAATATACTATTAATTCTAATATTATGGGGTCTGTTCATTACCTCTCACCAGAACAAGCTCGTGGAGGATATTGTGATGAAAGAAGTGATATTTATTCGTTAGGTATTACTCTGTATGAAATGGTAACAGGAAGAGTTCCTTTTGATGGAGATACAACTGTTGCAGTTGCAATTGCACACATTAATGATGCAATGATTCCTCCTAGTCAATATGAACCTTCCATTCCACCTGCACTAGAGCAAATTATATTTAAATGTACACAAAAGAAAGCAGAACGTCGTTATCTTACAGCAAACGAATTAATTATTGACTTAAGAAAATCTATTTCTATGCCAATGGGAGATTTTGTTACAACTATTCCTGAAACCAATGGGAATCCCACAGTTATGATTAGTCAAGATGAAATGAATAAGATTCGTCAAGAAACAGCACATAATACACAAATTCCTTTAGACGAAGATTCTTTCTCTTATGAGGAAGAAGACACTGATGACGGGGAAGATAATCTAGATGACTTATCTTTTGATGAATTTGATGACGAATACGATGATGAATATGAAGATTCTGAAGAAGTAAGTTCTAATGTTTTTGATAAAATTTTGTTAGGTGTTAGTGTAGGAATTGGGATTATAATACTTGTATTATTAATTTATATTGTAGGTAGTCTAGCAGGTTGGTTCCAAAAAGATAATAGCAAAGAAGATACAAAACAAGAAACAGTAACAACTGGTAGTGAAACATTAAGTGATAACCAAGTATATATGCCTTCTGTATTAGGCAAGACACAAGAAGAAGCAACAAAAATACTAAATGATTTAGGTCTTGGTGTTGACTTTGTTGATGAGTGGGAATATTCTGACACATATGGTTCTGGTACAATTTGTAAACAAGAATATCCAGAAAATACTGTTTTAGACAAGCATACAAGAATAAAGCTTACTCTAAGTTTAGGTAGTGATAAATTTGAAGTAAACTCAGATGCTTATGTTAATGGAGAATTTAAAGTATTTGAACTAAGAGCAAAGCAATTTGACCTTGATATTGAGAAAATTGAAGAATCCAATGAAGATGTGAAAAAAGATATCATT
>CAJFOH010000229.1 GCA_904395845.1 uncultured Lachnospiraceae bacterium | reverse complement strand
TCCAGAATTAGTAAAACTTTCTGATACACATAGTGTAAGCTGTTATCGTTATGCAGGACAAAAGGAGGGTAAATAATATGTCAAACAATACAGAAAAAGTTACCGCTGAAAGCAAAGCTCCTGTTGTAAAAGGTGAAGATAACATTTTAGAGGTAAAAAATCTTAAAAAATATTTCCCAATCAAAGGTGGTTTCTTAGGAGCTGAAAAAGGAAGTGTAAAAGCAGTAGATGATGTTACATTTTCTATTAAAAGAGGAACTACTATGGGACTTGTAGGGGAATCTGGTTGTGGGAAATCCACAACTGGAAGAACCATTCTTCGTTTAATTGAAAAGACTTCTGGAGAAGTATTATTCAATGGTGAAGAAGTATATGATAAGTCAAAAAAAGAAATGCGTGAATTACGTACAAAGATGCAAATCATTTTCCAAGACCCATATTCTAGTTTATCTCCAAGACTTCCAATCGGTGAAATCATTGGGGAAGCTGTTAGAGAACATGGATTAGTTCCAAAGGAAAAATTTGATGAGTATGTAGATAATATTATGGCAAACTGTGGATTACAGCCATTCCATAAAGACCGTTACCCACATGAATTTTCAGGTGGACAACGTCAAAGAATCTGTATTGCTCGTGCATTAGCTTTAAATCCAGAATTTATTGTATGTGATGAGCCAGTTTCTGCCTTAGATGTATCTATTCAAGCACAAATTATTAACTTATTAAAAGATTTACAAGAAAAATATAATTTAACATATTTATTTATTTCTCACGACCTTTCTGTTGTAGAACATATTTCTGATACAGTTGGGGTTATGTATTTAGGAGGATTAGTAGAAACTGGTAATACAGAAGATATTTTTGCAAATCCATTGCACCCATATACACAAGCGTTATTTAGTGCAATTCCTACTCCTGACCCAAATGCAAAGATGAATCGTGTGATATTACAAGGAAGTATTCCTTCCCCAGCAAATCCACCAAGTGGATGTAAGTTCCATACAAGATGTAGTAAATGTATGGAAATTTGTAAAACAGAAGTACCAAAAAATAAAGATATGGGAAATGGTCATTTTGTAAGATGTCACTTATATAATGATAAATAAATGAATGGAGGAATCATATGAAGAGAACACAGGAAGATGAATTTGTAGAAATTGATGATAACAGACAAATTGCTGATATGAATGTGGAAGGTATGCCTTGGTATGTAGATAAAAGTCGTTCTTTTTCAAGTAATGGTGAGAACAAGCCACCCTTATCAAGAATGGAAACTTTTAAGTTAATTCTTCAATCCATGCTAGCAGCCTTGCTTATTGGTGGTGTTATTATTTTTGCTATGTTTCTCTTTATATTGTTCTGTACAAATATTTGGTTTCAATAATAAAGAATGCGAATAACAATCACTCTCTCCCACAAGAATTGATTGTGTGACGCTTTTTATCTAGACAGTATCTTAAAGATTGTGTAAGATACTGTCTTTTTGTTGACCTTTTCTTCGGTTTGGTATAAGATATATCTATGTGGTTATAGATATATGGTAGTCATAGATATGTTGTAAGTATGCTAACCCATAGGATAAGTATATTTTATTTATATTTATAATTGGGGCTGTAGTTACAAGTACGTCTATAATTTATAAGTGTATCTACATTTGTAAGTATGTCTATAATTTATAAGTGTATCTACATTTGTAAGTGTGTCTATATTTACAAGTGTATCTACGTTTATAAGTATGTCCACATCTTTATGTATGCACATATTAATGAGTATATTTATATCTTGCAGGATATAGAAATGGAATGAGATATTGTTGCATGATGAATAAAAATAATAGTAGTAAGTAAACTTACTAAAGAGAATAGAATGTAATTGATATTAGAGATATTGGTATCGTTTGCTTAGAGAAATAGATACCAACATAGAAAGGACTTTCGTATGAATCATAATTTTATTTCAGTTGGAGCTGTTACCCCTAAGATTCGAGTTGCAGATACTGTATATAATACAGAAGCAATTTGTAAATATATTAGAGATGCAGTCAAAGAAAAGGTAAAAATTATTGTATTTCCTGAACTTTGTATTACAGGATATACTTGCAATGACCTGTTTTTTCAAAGTGTATTAATTGATAAAGCATTAGAAGGACTTCAAGAAATCGTTGCTTATAGTAAAGGAAAAGATGCCATTATCTTTGTCGGGCTGCCATTAGAACATAATCACTTGTTATATAACGTTGCAGCTGTTATTTGTAATGGCGAGTTGCTTGGTATTGTACCAAAGCATTTTATTCCAAATTATCGAGAGTTTTATGAAAAACGATATTTTATAAAAGGGAACAAAGAAGTTACCAATTATTACTTTGTTGATAAAGATGGGAATGGTTATTACGTTCCATTTGGTATGAATCAACTATTTTATTGTGATACTATGAAGGATTTAGTCATCGGTGTAGAGATTTGCGAGGATGTATGGGCACCAAATCCACCAAGCATATCTCATGCATTAGCAGGGGCAACTGTCATTGTAAATTTATCAGCAAGTGATGAAATTACAGGAAAATCTGAGTATAGAAAAGATTTAATTTCTGGTCAATCTGCAAGATTAATTTGTGGTTATATTTATGCCAATGCAGGAGAAGGAGAATCCACACAAGATTTAGTATTCTCAGGACACAATATGATATGTGAAAATGGCACAACCATTAAAGAATCTCCTAGTTTATCTATTGGAATGATAAGGGGAGAACTGGATTTGGAACGTATTCGAAGTGAACGACGTAGAATGGATACCTTTGAACAAGAGGAAAATGTATCTTATAAAAAAGTTTCATTTTCATTAAAGAAAGAGGAGTTAGAATTAACAAGATTTATTGACCCTAACCCATTTGTACCAATGAATGAAGACAATCGTTTTAAACGTTGTGAAGAGATTTTAAAAATCCAAGCACATGGTTTAACAAAGCGTTTGGAACATACATGGTGCAAACATGTGGTACTTGGAATATCAGGAGGTTTAGATTCTACCTTGGCACTTTTAGTTGTAACAAGAGCCTTTGACTTATTACAATTAGATCGACAAGGAATTATTGCAGTCACTATGCCAGGATTTGGAACAACAGATAGAACTTATACCAATGCTTGCAAGCTTACAAAATTGTTGGGGGCAACATTATTAGAGGTTGAC
Organism: uncultured Lachnospiraceae bacterium; assembly: GCA_904395845.1. Lineage (GTDB taxonomy): Bacteria > Bacillota > Clostridia > Lachnospirales > Lachnospiraceae > Fimimorpha. The sequence continues at coordinate 6,862 of CAJFOH010000229.1, read as the reverse complement.
ATAAGAGAAGCAGTAAAGGTGCATTTTAGAGATATTGTTCATGATATGAATGTAAAAGACGTTACCTATGAAAATGGGCAAGCAAGGGAGAGAACACAGGTGCTAATGGATATTGCCAACAAATATAATGGGCTTGTTGTTGGAACAGGAGATATGTCAGAACTAGCACTTGGTTGGGCAACCTACAATGGCGATCATATGTCAATGTATGGTGTAAATGCTTCTGTACCAAAAACATTAGTAAAATATTTAGTAGAGTACTATGCCAATATTTGTGGAAATGATGAGTTATCTGCCATCTTATATGATATTTTAGACACACCAGTAAGCCCTGAGTTGCTTCCACCAAAAGAGGGAGAAATCGCCCAAAAAACAGAAGATATTGTTGGACCATATCAATTACATGACTTTTTCTTATATTATGTACTACGATTTGGATATTCTCCAAGTAGAATATATTATATGGCATGTCAGGCATTTAAAGATATGTATGACAAAGATACCATTTTGCATTGGATGAAAGTATTTTATAGTAGATTTTTCTCTCAACAATTTAAGCGTTCTTGTTTACCAGATGGGCCAAAAGTTGGTTCTGTTGCAGTATCTCCTCGTGGAGATTTGCGTATGCCAAGCGATGCAAGTAGCAAGATCTGGTTAGATGAGATACAAGGATTAGAGGAAAATAAATAAAAGAAATTAAAATATGTTTCCGTTTAAAAATAATTAAAAAATAGAACAAAGAAAAACTGTCTTAACAAAATAGCAATTTACATTGCATAGCAATATGCATTGCATAGAAATTTGCATTTCATAGCATTGAAATGCATAACTGTTAAGACAGTTTTTTTGTTTGCAGTTTTCTGTTTATAGCTCTTTGTTTACAGTCTTTTTCATATAGCTTACTTCGTGGAGGTGGCGCTTTTTAACGCATCTTCAATGGCACGAATTAACACAGTAGCTGTGTACTTCATATCTTCAGAATAGGAGATAGAAGTTGTAGACTGATTGGTATAAATTTGTTCTGAAATATTATGTAATGCAGTTTCCATTAATGGATACATAGTAGATACTGTTTCATTTAGATTTACAAAATTAATTGCTTTAATCTGATTGGAATCAACAGTAACAGCAATATCAATAGTTTGATCATCAAGAGTAATGGAAGAACTATAAATTCCAGGTGTATATAAGGTATTATTTGTTGTTCCCACAGAAGTAGGAGCTGATTCCTTCTTATTAGGATAAAACATATAGATAAGTAGAGCAATTAACAAGATACCTAGCAGGGAAAATATAGCTGCATAAATTAGAGATTTCATTTTAAATACAAATATTTTTGTTTGAGCACTCATAAGTCCTTCTCCTTTAAACAAGTTTACTAATCTTTAATATGATATGCATAAGATAAGAAAAATAGAACGAAAAAATGTAATTGAATAGGAAATATGATATAATAATAGAAACAAAAGAGAAAGTAAAATATGTGAGATAAAAAAGAAATAGATATTAGGAGAATAGGAACCAAGGTTATTAAATTTCTTGCAATATATCAATGGTAGGAATGATATAAAGTATATAATATAGAGTATAACTTACAAGAGGTTTATACGTAAAAACAATGTTTAAGAAAAGAAAGGAAAAAGTATGAGTTTACAATTTGTATTTGGGACCAGCAGGTCACAGAAATCCCAATATATGTATGAAAAAGTCATTGAAGAATCAATGAAGCACCCAGAAGAAATGTTTATTTTTATTGTACCAGAGCAATCCACCTTGTTGGTGCAAAAAGAATTGTTAAAAAGACATCCAAAAAAAGTATTAGAAAATATTGATATTATTAGTTTTCAAAGGTTGGCATATCGTGTATTTGATGAAACGAAAAGCAAAAATCTTCCTATTTTAGATGATACAGGAAAGACCATGATTTTAAGAAAAGTAGCAGCAGAGCAAGAAGAACGTCTTGTAGCATTTCGTGGAAATCTATCCAAGTCAGGATTTATTGGAGAATTAAAGTCAATGCTTTCTGAGTTTTTTCAATATGGAGTTACAAAAGAAATGTTACAAGCTCTCAGTGGAAAACTAGAATATAATGGGTTATTACAACAAAAAATACACGATTTAGAAATTGTGTATCAAGCATTTTCAGAAAAAATGGCAACAAAATTCATTACCATGGAAGAAGTGTTACCATTATTAGCAAAAGTAATTCCTATGTCAAGTATGGTGAAAAATACAACATTTATTTTTGATGGATTTACTGGATTTACACCTGTTCAGTATCAGTTATTAGAAAAATTACTTTGTTATAGCAAAAAAATACAAGTGCTTGTAACAATGCCAGAACAAATGAATTATTATCAAACACCAGTAGAGCATGATTTGTTTTATATGAGCCAAAAAACAGTAGAAACACTACGAATCATTAGTAACAATAATCAAATACCAATCGAGAAAGAAATCGTAGTTTCAAGTACAAAAAAAGGGCAAAAAGAAGATGGAGAGAAACAAAAAGAAAAAGAGATAGAGGAATTTGATTGGTTGGAAGCAAATATTTTCCGTTACCCATATAAAACCTATGAGAAACCGTTACATCATATTCACCTATCTTGTAGTAGAAATCCAGAACAAGAAGTAGGAGAAACATTACAAAAAATATTACAATTAATTCGGGAGCAAGGGTATAAATATAAAGATATCGCAATTATTTGTGGAGATTTGCAAACCTACACACCATTTATTAAGCAATGGTTTTCCAAAATGAATCTGCCATATTTTATTGATGAAAAGAAACAATTATCAGAAAATCCTTTTGTAGAATTTATTAGTAGTAGCTTAGAAGTAATAGAAAAAGATTTTTCTTATGAAAGTGTATTTCGATATTTAAGAAATCCATTTTCCCAATTGGAAAGTTATCAAGTTGATATTTTGGAAAATTATGTTATTGCTTGTGGAATTTCTGGGAAAAAACGTTGGGAAAGTTCATGGGATTATACATATAAAGGATTGGAAGAAACACAGAGAGATGAAATTAATGAGATTAGGCAACAAGTAATGGCACAATTCCACTCCCTTGTAGAGATAAAAAAAGAACAAACAATAAAAAATAGAACATTGTTGTTATATCAATTTTTACAAGATAGAAAAGCAGAAAAACAGCTAGAAGTACTGGCAAATCATATGAGAGAAGAGGGAGAATACTTCTTACAATCGGAATATGAACAAGCCTATGAAAAAATCTTTCAGTTACTAAAGCAACTTGTACTTTTGCTAGGTGATGAGATAGTGGAATATGATACTTATTGTGATATTTTACAATCAGGGTTAGAAGATATTCAAGTAGGTATGATACCATCTACCATTGACCGATTGGTTGTTGGTGATTTAATGAGAACTCGTCTAGCAGATGTAAAAGCTTTATTTTTCTTAGGATTAAATGATGGTAGTGTTCCAAAATCAGGGGAAAAGACAGGGCTTATTTCAGATAGGGAAAAAGAAGCATTAAAGGAATTTGATATTGTATTAGCTCCAACAGGAAAGGAAGAAATATTTACACAAAAATATTACTTATATTTAATGCTTACAAAACCATCTATGCAGTTATATTTATCTTACAGTTTGTTAAATGGAGAAGGAAAGGCAATTGGACCTTCTTATGTAATTGGAACAGTAAAGAAGATTTTTCCACAATTAAAAGAAGAAGAAAAAAGTACTGATTTCCTTCATAACCTAATGGCAAAGGAATATGGAATTCCACTATTAATTGAGGGGCTCAAAGAGTTTGAAGCTGGTAGCGATACTGTTTGGTGGCAAGATTTGTACTCTTGGTATGGAGAAAGAGAAGAATATAAACACCGTTTAAATAACATTATTGATGGATTATTTTACGGATACTACAATGAAACATTAACAAAAGAAACTGCAAGAAAATTATTTGGCGATACTCCACTTAATAGTGTTACTAGGCTAGAAAAATTTGCTTCTTGTGAGTATGCTCATTTTTTATCTTATGGTTTAGGATTACAACAAAGAAAACAGTATGATTTAAGGGCAGTAGATTATGGAAATGTATTTCATTTTTCCATTGAACAGTTTTTTAAATTATTAAAAGAAAAAGAGATTGCATGGGAAAACCTAAGTGGAGAGGAGCGAATAAAGTATGTCAAAGAAAGCGTGGAAAAAGTAATCAATGAATATGGAAATACCATCTTTAAAAGTAGTGCGAGAAATCAATATTTGGCACATCGCTTAGAGCAAATGACGGACAAAACCATTTGGGCATTGCGAGAGCAATTTTTAAAAGGGGGATTTCAAAAAATTAAAAGTGAGGTATCATTTTCGGCAAAGGACAATCAGTTAGAAGATTTAAAATTACAGCTAGAAGATGGACTTTATATGGCATTACAAGGAAAAATCGACCGAGTGGACATTGCAGAGGAAGATGGAAAAGTGTATGTAAAAATTATTGATTATAAGTCAGGCTCTACCCAATTTGACCTTACAAAACTGTATCATGGATTACAATTACAGTTAATGATTTATTTAGGAGCAGCTATTTCCTTAGAGGAAAAGTATCATAAAGACAAAGAAGTAGTTCCAGCAGGTGTATATTATTATAATATGAAACATCCAGTAATAGAAACAGAACAAACGGTGAAAGCACAGATTGAGGAAGAAGAATTAAAAGAATTAAGAATGAATGGACTGTCCAACGATAGTGTGAAATGTTTGAATTTATTGGAAAAAAATTATCCAAAACGTTCTACCATTATTAAAGGATTGGTAAGAGAAGAAAGTGGAGAGGCAAAGAAGAATTCTATGGTAGCAAGTACAAAAAGAATGAAAGGACTTTGTCAATTTACAAAAATAAAAGCAACTCAATTAGGTAAGGCAATGTTAGCAGGAAGTATTCAAAGAAATCCTTATGAATATAAAGGGGAAAATGCTTGTACCTATTGTGAATATGCTTCTATTTGTGGATTTGATGAAAGTATTCGTGGATTTTCTTATCGTAGGCTATCAAGTATGGAAAAAGAAGAATTGTGGAGTATGATTGATAGATATGACAAAAAGGAGGACGTGTAGGTGGGTTTTTCATGGACAAAAGAGCAACAGCAAGTAATTGATTTAAGAAATCGAAATATTTTAGTATCAGCGGCAGCAGGAAGTGGAAAAACAGCAGTGTTAGTACAACGCATTATAGAAAAGATAAGCGATGCTACCAATCCGCTAGATATTGATAAATTATTAATAGTAACATTTACGAATGCAGCGGCTGCACAAATGAGAGAGCGTATTAGTGAAGCATTGGAAAAACAGTTAGAAAGTCAACCAGATAATGAACATTTAAAACGGCAAATTACATTAATTCATCATGCCAATATTACAACCATTCATAGTTTTTGTTTGTCTGTCATTCGTCAAAACTTTCATCGAATTTCTCTTGACCCTGCCTTTCGTATTGGCGATGAGGGGGAACTTCGTTTATTAAAAGAAGATATGATACAACAAATATTAGAGAATAATTATCATAAAGGAAAGAAAGAATTTATTGACTTTGTAGATGCTTATGCAACTGGAAAAGATGATAGTCAAATTGGAAAAATGATTCTTCAATTTTATGAGTTTTCAAGAAGTTATCCTTGGCCAGATACTTGGATATTAGATTGTAAGAAAATGTATGAAATTACAGATGAAGACCAATTACAGTCAACAGTATGGATGAAATTTTTACTTTCTCAAATTCATTTGCAATTAGAAGAAATAAGAGAAGATTATAGACGGTTAGAAGAAATTTGTAAAAGTGAAGACGGACCATTTGCATACTTTGAAGCCTTTGAAGGAGAAATAATAGCAGTAGCAGAGGCTTGTAAGGCGGATACATTTTCTCAGTTGATACAAAGCTTAAATAACATTGAGTTTAAGCGAAAACCAACAAAGAAAAAAGTAGAACAGTGCGATGAAAGAAAAGTAGAGCAGGCAGGAGAGTTAAGAGAGAATTGTAAAAAAGCAATAAAAAAACTACAAGAGCGATATGGAAAAAAGCCACTTTCTAAGGTAATAGAAGATTTATCACAAACAAAAAAAGTAATTGAAGTTATGATAGACCTTACTTTACAACTAAAAGAAGCATTTGAAGAAGAAAAGAGAAAGAAGCGTATTGTTGATTTTAGTGACTTAGAGCATTTGGCTCTTAGTATATTAATTGAAGAAACAGAAGATGGTTACAAGGAAACACCAGTAGCTGACCAATATAGCAATCAGTTTGAAGAAATTATGATTGACGAATACCAAGATAGTAATTTAGTACAAGAAGTATTATTAACTTCCGTATCAAAAGTTCGTTTTGGAACACCAAATATTTTTATGGTTGGAGATGTAAAACAAAGCATTTATAAATTCCGTTTGGCTAAGCCAGAGTTATTTATGGAAAAGTATGATAGCTATACCAAAGAGGATAGCAAATATCAAAAAATAGAGCTTCACCAAAATTTTAGAAGTAGAAAAAGCGTATTAGATGGAATCAATTATTTATTCTATCAAATTATGCAAAAAAAATTAGGAAACATTGAATACACAGAAGATGTTGCACTTCATGCTGGTATGGAATATCCTTTAGTAGAAGAAGTTGGGGTAAACTCCATAGTAACAAGTTCCATAGTAGAGGACTCCATAGTAGCAAACTCCATAGTAGAAGACTCCATAGTAGTAAGCTCCATGGAACAGCGAATTGGGGGAGGTAGTGAAGTATTACTTCTTGATTTAACGGATATTGAACTAAAGAATGATGAGGAAGATTCTTCTTTCGGAGAAGCAAGTAATCAGATAGAAGATTCCATAGGAATTTCCATAGAAAATTCCATAG
>CAJFOH010000228.1 GCA_904395845.1 uncultured Lachnospiraceae bacterium | reverse complement strand
TCCTATTTGGTCTAACGTAAAAATTTCATTTGCTTCTAACTTTTCATTTAATTTTATGAAAATATGAGCCGTTGCCTCTGCATCGTCTACCGCACGATGGTGATTTTCTAACGTAATTCCTAACTCTTTTGCAACTGTGTCTAACTTAAATCTTCCTAACTTTGGAAGAAGTACACGAGCTAGTCCAACCGTATCTAAATAAGTAGGGTTAAAATCAATGGCTAACTCCTTACAGTTGTGTAAAATAAAGCTCATATCAAATCCTGCATTGTGAGCCACTAATACAGAATCCTTGCAAAAATCCACAAATTGTGGTAATACCTCTTGTATCTCTGGCTTTCCAACTACCATACTATCATCAATTCCAGTTAATTTTTCAATTTCAAATGGAATTGGAATTTGCGGATTTACAAAGGTACTAAATCGGTCTACAATTTTGTTTTCCTGAATTTTTACAGCACCAATTTCAATAATTTTATTTTTTAAGGGACTAAATCCTGTTGTTTCAATATCAAAAACAACAAAGGTACTATTTAATGATTGTCCTTTTGAATTTGTAACAATTTCCTTTAAATCATCTACTAAATACCCTTCTATTCCATAGATAATTTTAAACTCATCTCCTCTATCAATGGCGTGAAAGGCTTCTGGAAAGGAATATACACATCCATGGTCGGTAATTGCAAGAGCTTTATGTCCCCAACCTTTTGCTTGTTTTACTAACACTTTAGCATCTGTAACTGCGTCCATTTCGCTGGCTTTTGTGTGGCAATGAAGTTCTACTCGTTTTACTGGAGCATTATCAACTCTCTTTGATGTAAAATCCTCACTTTTCTTAATTCCTACTACGGAAGAAATGGCAAGTTCTCTATCAAACTTGTCTACCAAACTCATTCCCTTTACAGATACAAAGTTTCCTTTTTTTATCTCTCCCATCAGTTCTTCTAAATGTTCATTTGGAACAAATAGTTTTACCATAATAGTATCTGTAAAATCACTAAGAGCAAAGGAAACAATGGTTTTTTCTCCATTTCTTAACTCACGTTTATCTACTGCTAGAATTTTACCATGGATGGTAACTTCTCCCATCTCCTCTTGGATTTCCTCAATAGGAATAGTCGGTGTATCATAATCCCTACCAAAAATAACAAGTGGATTATCAGAGCGTTTCATTCCACGAAAATACTGTCTTGTTCCTTTTTGATTTAACTTACCTGGTGCTTGCTTTGTTTCCTTCTTTTGTTGACTGTTTCCTTGCTGTTTTTCTTTTTTATTTTCATTTACTACTGTTGTTTGTTTCAATGTAGCCACAGATGACTCTCCACCACCAATTTCCCACGGTGGTGCTTCCACATTGGAAGTATCTATATTTGTAGTATCTGTATAAGAATTTGATAACCCTTCCCCAGTAAAATCGCTCTTTCTAGCATTCCCAAATCGATTTGCAACAACTGCCTCAATGGCTCTTTTTTCTTGCTCCTCCATTTGTTCTCTTAATTTTGTTTTTTCTACTGGAATAAAATCTAAGGTTACAGAAATATCAAATCCACACCGTTCACAAAATATTTTTTTAATTCTATCTTCAATATCTTTTCCTCTCCGTTTTGCCCACATAGTATCTTCTAATTGGATTTTAAGTTGATATTCTTCAATAAATTCCCACTTAGCTTTACGAAGGAGGTTGTATTCTAAATCACTAAATTTGCGAAATTCTTCTAATATACTTTTTCCATATACGGTATATAATTTTTCCGGAGTATATTGTTCAGATAATATAAACTGTTCCATAATTTGAACCCCTAATTGTTGCGATTCAAATAATTGTTTTTCTATTTGCTCCTCAATTTGAAAAATGGTTTCTTTTTGTATCAATCTTGGAGATTTTATATAAACACGAATAGAGCTTTTATCCCTAGTATAATTAATATGTCTTACTTCTACTAAGTCCAAAAGCTCCCTCCATTCATTTTTTAATTGAAGAGTTGGAAATGTGTCTAAAAACTTTTTAGACATATACCCTTACTCCTTTCTATTACAAGCTTCCTTGTTACTTTTTCCAATTTGCTAGTTCTTCTTTTAAGCATTCAAGTAACTGATTTTCTGGCACTTTTTTAATAATTTCTCCATGCTTTATAATTACTCCTACACCTGCTCCACCAGCAATTCCAATATCTGCTTCTTTTGCTTCCCCAGGCCCATTGACAACGCAGCCCATAACGGCTACTTTTATGTCTAAATCAAACCCTGAAACTAGGTTTTCCACTTTATTTGCTAGTTGAATTAAGTCAATTTGTGTTCTTCCACAAGTAGGGCAAGATACAACTTCAATCCCACCTTTTCTAAGTCCTAATGTTCTTAAAATGATTTTGGCTGACTTAATTTCTTCTACTGGGTCACCAGTTAGTGATACACGAATGGTATCACCAATCCCTTGATGGAGTATAAGCCCTAAGCCGATGGCTGACTTAATATTTCCAGATGTAACAGTTCCTGATTCTGTAATTCCTACATGGAGTGGATAATTTGTTTTTGGTGCCAATAACTCATGTGCTTTTACACACATAAGTACATCAGAGGACTTAATACTAATGACTAAATTATTAT
>CAJFOH010000227.1 GCA_904395845.1 uncultured Lachnospiraceae bacterium | reverse complement strand
CTAGGATTGGTTTGCCATATACTTTTATAAATTGCTTTGGAATATTAGCTCCTACTCTACTTCCCACTCCTCCAGCAATAATAACTGCGTAATTCATGTTTCTTCCTCCAATTTCGTTCTGGTAGTAATCTTATCAGCAATGTATGTTTTGTTTTTTATTTCTTTACATATATGCTTTTACTATTATATATGATATGAGATAATATGTAAATAAAAACAACACAGTAATCTTATGAAAAGTTCCTTTTTTCCTTTCCATTTATTCCATTTTGCATTGTAATACAAATTTATTTACTCATACTATTAATATAAGAAAAGAAGGCAGTATGATAAATATATAACGACTTTTCATACTACCTTCTAACTTTTTATTTATAACTTACATAATAGCTATCCCATTTCTTACCGTATATGTCTTACCATTGTAAAAAACTTTTCCATTATAATTCCAGTGTATACTCCATCTCTACATAATTTGTTTTAATATTTCAATGTTTCTTTCCATTCCTGTTTCAATTGTGTATCTTGCACTCCAACCTAATGTCTTAAGTTTTCTTCCATCAAGTCTTGCCTTTGTAGCAGTACTATATCCAGCTTTTTCCACCTCATCTGGCAACTGAAAAATCACTTTCTTTCTAGCAATATTCGCTAATATTGCAGCTAAATCTTTTAACATAATATCAGATGCTTCATCTGCAATATTATATGCTTCTCCATTTTCTCCCTTTAAGAGAATTGTAAGTAAACCTGATACAGCATCGGAAACATATGTATAAGAATAGTATTGTGTTCCTTCACTTTTTAAAATAATATCTTCACCAGCAATTGCCTTTTTAATGAATTGAGAAACAGCCTTTGTATCTGTTAATAACATTGTTGGTCCATATGATCTTGTAAATCTTGCAATTACAACATCCAAATCTTTTTGCTTTTTATATGCTTGACAAAGAGCCTCCCCAGAACGTTTACTTTCAGGATATCCTGCTCGTAACGTATTAGAGTTTATATATCCACAATATTCTTCATCAAATAATTCTACATCCCCTCTATTTTCACCATAAATTTCATTGGAAGATGCAAATACAAATCTCTTAGCTGTATGATCGACTGAAAACTCTAACATATTCTGTGTACCAATAATATTAGCAGTTATTGTTCCAATTGGATCGGTAGAATATTGGAGTGGATGTGTATTACTTGCTAAATGTAAAACGTAATCAATGTGTCCAATGTTTAATTCTGACATAGGCATATTCACATCATGTTCAATAAATTCAAATAACTCTGAATCAGCACAGTAAGAAAAACGCTCTATTGCCCTACTTTTATTTCTTCCAATTGCATAAATTTTACAATGTAGCTGTTCTTCTCTGTTTTTATACATAATTGTATCTATGAAAAAACTACCAATAAGTCCGGTTGCTCCTGATAACAGAATTGATTTATTTTGTAATTTTTCCCATGGTAAATTAAGTTTTGATACAAAAGATAAATCATCTTTATATTGCTTATTTTCAAATATATTCATTATTATTCCCCTTTTCATTTTATTTAACTATAACGCAATGAGTTAGCAATACTCCCATAAAACAAAATACTGTTTTCACTTTATATTACAAACATCTTTGACGATAACAAATCCTGTATTTAGTACATAGGATCTCTTATTTTTTATACATTTCTATACATGACTCATTCATTATAGGAATATAACTTTTATTTGTCAACCTTTTGTATCAAGCATATCTTACTCTATAAGATGCAACCTTTTCTCTCTATTTCTTCTCAAAATGCTGATAATCAATGGGATTTGTCCAACTACCTCCCCAAGTAAACCCATGGGATATAAATATAGAATAACAAATATCTCCTTCTTTAATAAAATGTGGATTGTTTTGTTCCCGTTCTGAATAGATTGAACCATTTGCTGGTAAACAAATTGTTGAGCCATTAGCTGTATGAATGTACGGATTTATTTTCGGATTAATGTCAATTGCCATTCCATAGGCATGATTGGATAAAGAGCCACCAGAAGTAATCTCTCGGTAATGGAACGCAGAAGTATTATTTGCACTCATAGATGCGATATCTGTACTGTTAGAATCTCCCGTCCAATAATTATCCACTAAATACATAGATTCTATCTCATATTCTGCTTGGAATAGCTGTTTAAAAATTGATTGAATTTCATTTGCAATGCTACGGTTCACAATGATTTCGCCTACTTGAATTTGATGATTAAAGTTATAATGTAATACTTTAATATAACGTAATTCTTCTAGTGTTATATGTGGATTGTCACGATATGACTTTCCATTGATTCTTTGATACACCTCATCCCCCTGCTTTATTTCATATATTTGAAAATATGTTTCCCATACACCATCTATTTGTTGCCTTAAAACTACTGTTCCTGCTGGATAGCTTTTTACTTGTTCAGTATTAACTTCCTCTGCTACTGTATTCTCTGCCATACTTTCTCTGATTG
>CAJFOH010000226.1 GCA_904395845.1 uncultured Lachnospiraceae bacterium | reverse complement strand
TTTTCTTTTTTTGGCTTTGTAACTACGTTTCCATTAACCTCAATGGTATCTTCTTTGCTCACTTTATCGCCCATAAGTGCTAAATGTCCGTTGATTTTTACTTTTCCAGCTTCTACCAAACGGTCTGCTTCTCGTCTGGAACAAAATCCAATTTCACTTAAATATTTATTCAAACGTATTTTTTCTTCCATTATTATTCTCCAATGTTATTTATATTCTACCATAGCTTTATTTTTTACTAACTTTTTTTCTATGATACTATAACAACTATTTCTGATTGCTTTTTATATATTATCATTAATTATGCTTTTTCTCAATCTTAATTTTTACTCATGTTATGTTTTATTTTAAAAGTATATTGCAATTAAAATCTACATATACTATAATGTCTTTAGACTAAAAGATAGAAGTTATCCATGTTGGATAACAACAAAAAACCTCGGATGGCGGTCCGAGGTTTTTTGTTTTAAATAATACACATAGCATCTCCAAAACTAAAGAAGCGATACTTTTCTTCTACTGCTGTGTTATAGGCTTCTAATATGTGTTCCCTGCCTGCAAGTGCAGATACTAACATAAGAAGTGTAGATTGTGGCAAATGGAAGTTTGTAATTAATCCATCAATCATTTTAAATTTGTAGCCAGGATAAATAAAAATATCTGTCCAACCACTTGTAGCTTTTAATACTCCATCTTCTGTTGTTGCTGATTCTAGTGTTCTACAACTTGTTGTTCCTACAGCAATAACACGTTTGCCTTTTTTCTTTGTTTCGTTAATTACCTTTGCCTGCTCTTCTTCTATCATATAAAATTCAGAATGCATATGGTGTTCTAATACATTTTCCACTTTTACAGGGCGAAAAGTTCCAAGACCAACGTGTAAGGTTACATAGGCAATGTTTACCCCTTTTTCTTTTATCTTTTCCATTAATTCTTCTGTAAAATGAAGTCCTGCTGTTGGTGCTGCTGCAGAACCTTCATGTTTTGCATAGACGGTTTGATAACGATTTTTGTCCTTTAATTGATGAGTAATGTATGGTGGTAATGGCATTTGACCTAACTCATCTAATATTTCTTCAAAAATTCCATCGTAAGAAAATTGAATCAAACGATTTCCTTCTTCTACAATATCTACTACTTTGGCTTTTAATCTGCCATCTCCAAAGGAAATCTCAGCTCCTATTTTCGCTTTTTTCCCTGGTTTTACAAGAACTTCCCAAGTATCGTTTTCCATTCGTTTCAATAATAGTACTTCAATTTTTGCATCAGTTCCTACTTTATTTCCAAATAAACGAGCTGGAATTACCTTCGTATTATTTACAACTAAACAATCTCCCTCTTCCAATTCATCAATAATGTGATGAAAAATGGTATGCTTCATTTCTCCTGTTTCTTTGTTTAATACAAGTAATTTTGAGTTATCCCTTTTTTCTAATGGGTCTTGTGCAATTAATTCTTCTGGTAAATAAAAATCAAAATCTTTTACGTTCATTGTAGTTCCTCTTTCTAACTTTCCTTATTGACTGCTTTTTATTATACTTTGATTTTCTATAAAAAACAACATAGAAAAAGCTATATGTTAACAACTTAAGTTGTAATATATAGCTTTATTCGTTCTATTTATTTCAGATATCATATTGATGAAATGCTCTACACGTTTATCATTTTCACTAGATACTTTATTATAAGCCATTACCAATATATTGATACAGATTACTGCTTGCTTTTACTATAAAACTCTGCCACTGCTGTGTAAAGCACATCGGTTGATGAATTGATTGCTGTTTCACAAGAGTCTTGAATCACACCGACCACAAATCCAACAGCTACTACTTGCATAGCAACATTATTTGGAATACCAAACAAACTACATGCAAGTGGTACTAATAGTAAAGAACCTCCTGCTACTCCTGATGCACCACAAGCAGAAATAGCTGATACTACACTTAAAATAATTGCAGTTCCAATATCTACGGAAATCCCAAGGGTATTTGCTGCTGCCAATGCTAAAATAGAAATAGTAATAGCTGCACCACCCATATTTATGGTTGCACCTAGAGGAATGGATACAGAGTAAGTATCTTCGTGCAATCCTAACTCTTTACATAACTTCATATTTACAGGAATATTGGCAGCGGAGCTTCTTGTAAAAAATGCAGTTATTCCACTTTCTCTTAAACAACGAAGTACCAGTGGATACGGATTTTTCTTTAAAAATGCAAATGTAATCATTGGATTAATGATTAACGCATCAATTGCCATTGTTCCTACTAATAACAAAATTAAATTACCATAGGTTTTTAATGCTCCAATTCCCTGCTTTGATATGGTAGTAAATACAATCCCCATAACTCCAAATGGCGCTAATTGTATTACCCATCGAACAATCTTAGAAATTCCCTCTGAAAAATCTTCTATCACTTTTTTTGTTGTATTGGAAGCCTTTCTAAGTGCAATCCCAAGTAACACCGCCCAAGTTAATATCCCAATATAGTTTGCATTCATTAACGCATCTATTGGGTTAGATACAATATTTAAAATTAAAGAATGTAATACTTCCCCAATTCCTCCTGGTGCAACACCACTAGTTTCCCCCATACTTAAAGATAGTGTAATAGGAAAAATAAAACTCATTACAACTGCCAATGCACCTGCCAAAAATGTTCCTAACAAATATAAGATAATTACCAGTTTCATGTTGGTCTTTGTTCCTTCTTCATGTTTTGATAGGGAAGACATCACAAGACATAATACTAAAATAGGAGCTGCTGCTTTTAAAGCACCAACAAAAATATCTCCTAACATTCCAATCATAGTTACCTGTGGTAGTATAATCCCCAATACAATACCAATTAGCAAGCCTACAACAATTTTCTTAACTAGACTCACTTGATTCCATAATAAAATCGCTTTTTTCATCTCTTACTTCCTCCTTATATATTTTGAATTATTATAACATAATCTTTGAATATTTCAACACTTTAATACGATATTATGCAAAATTATTTCATATATAAAGAAATAAGCCTTGCCATTGTTTCCTTTTATGACAAGACTTATATTTATTTCTATATTTTATTAAACAATTAATTCAAATGTTCCAGAAGATACCGTTTCTTTTTCCTTATCAGCTACATAAATTCCAAACATTGCACCTGTAAATCGTTTTCCTTTATGATAACCTTCATCACATAAATAATTTACATTTCTCAATGTTCCAAAATAATTCAAATGATTCATATCTTCTCCATAATAAAACTCTCTTTTACCATAGTTGACTTTCATAAACAAGATAATAGGCATAATACATTGATTGTTTTCCCATTTAATCCCTTTTAGTTTTGTAATGGACTCACTCATCGAAGTACGAAGTTGTTCTCCTATTCGCTCTCTAACTTCTAAGTAGTATTGATTGTTTCTTTCAACAAATCCAAAGGTTAAATATGTATTTTCATCATAATATGCAGTTACTCCTACTTCACCATCAGATTCAAGAGTTATTTCCTTTAATTTGACATAAAAATCTTGTTTAAAATCTGTTTGTCGTGTTACAAATACTTGATTTTTACTTACTTCATATAATGGTGTACCACCATATAAACAAAGTCCACCATCAGATAACGGCTTTACTTTACTAAAATCTGGTGTCTTCACCCACATCCAGTTTTTGTTCCATTCTACCGTTTCTTCATTGTCCACCTTTGTTATATTACAGAACCAATTGGTATTATTATCTTTTTCTTGTATTGGAAGGTTTGGCATATGCTGTAATACACTAGGACCTTTTTTATTGTTTACAATTGGCCAACCATCTGCTGTCCAAGTAACTGGATCAAGTGCAGTTTCCCTACCTAACACAGTATATTTTCCATCCATTAATCGCCCACATAAATAGACCATATACCATTCACCGTTTTGTGTTTCTACTAGCTTACCATGTCCAGCTCGTTGAATGGCTGCCGTTTCATTTTCTTGACGCATAATTGGATTGTATGGGCAACTTTCATAAGGACCATATAGGTTTTTAGAACGAGCTACACTTACTCGATGTCCTATTCCTGTGCCACCTTCTGCTACAATTAAATAATAATAGCCAAATCTTTTCATAAGATGTGGACCTTCTGGAGCTCTCATCATATGACCATACCATAATAACTTTGCATCTGATATTTTTTCTGTACAATCCTTATTTAACTCCATAATTCTTGCACCACGATTTAGAAGCATATACTTTCTTCCATCTTCATCCACAAAAATAGATGGATCAATTCCGTCTTCATCAATAATAGCAGGCTTACTATATGGTCCTTGTGGATATTTAGAACGGACAACTAATTGCTTACGACAAACGTAATCCGTATCATTCATACGATAAGTTGCTGTAATATAAAAATGTTCTCCATCATAAGAAATATC
>CAJFOH010000225.1 GCA_904395845.1 uncultured Lachnospiraceae bacterium | reverse complement strand
TCATATATGAGGTTGTAGTTTTTCCTTTTGTGCCAGTAATCCCAATTACAGTGCATTTGGTTGCAGGATAATCAAAAAAAGTAGCTGAAATATAAGCCAATGCCTTTTGTGAATTCTCTACTAGCACCACAGATACTTTTTTCTGTAATTCTACTATCTTTTCTAATGAAACAGAAGATACGGTATCTATAATAATCGCCTTTGCACCTTTCTCTATTACTTCCATAATGTGACGATGTCCATCTTCGTGCTTTCCTTTGACACATACAAATACACAATTTTTCACCACATTTCTTGAATCATAACAAATGTCATCAATAAAAATATCTTCGTTTCCTAGTAATAGAGTATAGGAAACATCATGTAATATTTGTTTTAATTTCATTATTTTCCCCTTTTCTATACTACTTTTTCTATTTAGTATATGAAAAGAGGAAAAGAGAGTTCTTATGCAACTTAGAATAGTCCTACGATTGTTCCATTGTCATCAACATCAATATTAATTGCTGCAGGTTGTTTTGGTAATCCTGGCATTGTCATAACATTGCCTGTTAAAACAACTACAAATCCTGCTCCAGCATTTACATATACCTCACGAACATGTAAAGTAAAATCGGTTGGTCTACCTAATTTTGTTTGATCATCAGAAAGGGAGTATTGATTTTTTGCCATACATACTGGTAAATTAGAAAAACCAAGTTGTTCTAATTGTTGTAATGACTTGCTAGCACTAGCACTAAATGCTACCTTCTTTGCCCCATATATTTCAGAAGCAATGGTTTGTATTTTTTCCTTTAATGGCATAGTAAGTGGATATAATGGTTGGTAGTTACTTTCCTTTGTTTCTAAGATATGAATTACTTTTTCTGCTAATTCTATGCCACCATCTCCACCTTGCTCCCATACTTTTGCTAAAGCAAATTCGCAACCTTTTTCTTCACAAAATGTTTTAATGTATTGGTATTCTTGTTCTGTGTCAGTAACAAAGGAATTTAAAGTTACAATAATAGGTACACCATATTTTTGAATATTTTCTATATGCTTTTCTAGGTTTACAATTCCTTTTTTCAATGCTTCTATATTTTCAACAGAAAGGTCTTGTTTTGCAACTCCACCATTGTATTTTAATGCACGAACAGTTGCTACTAATACAACTGCATCTGGTTTAATATTAGAAGCTCTACACTTGATATCAAAGAACTTTTCAGCTCCCAAATCAGCTCCAAAACCAGCTTCAGTAACTACGATATCAGATAACTTTAATGCTGTTTTTGTAGCACGAACACTATTACAACCATGAGCAATATTTGCAAAAGGTCCTCCATGAACAAAGGCTGGGGTATGTTCTAATGTTTGTACGATATTTGGCTTTATTGCATCTTTTAGTAGTGCAGTCATTGCACCAACTGCTTGTAAGTCTTTGGCAGTTACTGGTTTTCCATCATAGTTATATGCAACAATAATGTTTCCTAAACGTTCTTTTAAGTCATTAATATCATTGCATAAACATAAAATAGCCATAATTTCAGAGGCAACTGTAATAACAAAATGATCCTCACGAACAACGCCATCTGCTTTTGCACCTAACCCTACTACCACATTTCTAAGCACACGATCATTCATATCAATACAACGTTTCCAAGTAATTTGTCTTGTATCAATACCTAATTCATTTCCTTGTTGGATGTGGTTGTCTATCATAGCTGCTAGTAAATTATTTGCAGATGTAATGGCATGAAAATCTCCAGTAAAATGTAAGTTTAAATCTTCCATTGGAACCACTTGGGAATATCCACCCCCTGCTGCTCCCCCTTTAATTCCAAAACAAGGTCCTAAAGAAGGCTCACGAAGTGCAACAATTGTCTTTTTCCCAGCTTTATTTAATGCTTGACTTAATCCAACACTAATAGTAGTTTTCCCTTCACCTGCAGGTGTAGGATTAATAGCTGTTACTAGTACTAGCTTTCCATCTGGATTATCTTTTACTTTGTTCCACAATTCATCACTAACCTTTGCCTTGTATTTTCCATACAAGTCTAAGTCATCTTCCTTAATGCCAAAAGGTGCTACCACCTCACGAATATGTAACATTTTTGTTTCTTGTGCAATTTGGATATCTGTTTTCATTTCCATACCTCCTATAATTGTTCTTCTATATATGTTTGGAATTCTTCCATTGACATCAATACTTTTCGAGGTTTTGTACCCTCTTCTTCACCAACAATACCTGCATCTGCTAATTGATCCATAATTCTTGCAGCTCGGTTAAAGCCAACTTTTAAGGCACGTTGTAACATACCAATAGACGCTTTATCTTTATCAATAATAAGCTCTGCTGCTTTTCTAAAATATTCATCTCTATCTACATTAGAACCTACACTACCACTTGAATTTATAGCTGCTGTTAAGTTTTCACTAGAGTTTGAAGTTGCTCCAATTACATTTTTTTGTTCTGCTAAAAATTCAACTACCGAAGCAACCTCTTTATCGGAAACAAATGCTCCCTGTACACGAACTGGCTTTTGATAACCAGATGGATAAAATAGCATATCACCTTTACCTAGTAGTTTTTCTGCCCCATTCATATCAATAATAGTTCTAGAATCTACTCCAGAAGATACAGAAAAGGCAATTCTTGATGGTACATTGGCTTTAATTAAACCTGTAATAACATTAACACTAGGTCTCTGTGTTGCAATTACTAAATGGATACCAGCAGCACGAGCCATTTGTGCCAATCGACAAATAGCATCTTCCACATCACCTGGCGCTACCATCATAAGATCTGCAAGTTCATCTACAATAATTACAATTTGAGGCATTTTTTCTGGTTTATTCCCTTCTAAATGCTCAATGGTACTGATCTTTTCATTGTAGCCTTTCATATCTCTAACATTTAGTTCTGCAAATTTTTTGTAACGCTCTGTCATCTCTGTTACTGCCCAATTTAACGCTCCTGCCGCTTTTTTAGGATCAGTAACAACAGGAATTAATAAATGTGGAATTCCATTATATACACTAAGCTCTACTACTTTTGGATCTATCATAATTAATTTTACTTCTGAAGGCTTTGCCTTATATAAAATACTAATAATTAATGTATTAATACATACAGACTTTCCTGAACCTGTTGCTCCAGCAATTAGTAAGTGAGGCATCTTTGCAATATCCGCAACAATTGTTTGTCCTCCAATATCTTTTCCAGTAGCAAATGCAACTTTTGAGCTATGTTCCTTAAATTCTTTGGATTCCAATAGATCACGAAGCATTACAGTACTATTTTCCTTGTTTGGAACTTCAATACCAATGGCAGCTTTTCCAGGAATTGGTGCTTCCATACGAATATCTGCTGCTGCAAGATTTAACTTAATATCATCTGTTAACGATACGATTTTACTTACCTTTACTCCTTGTTCTGGTTGTAATTCATATCTAGTAACACTTGGCCCACAACTAATATTTGTGACTGTTACTCCTACACCAAAATTTTGTAGGGTTTGTTGTAACTTAATAGCCGTTTGACGAAGTTCCGCTTCCATACTTTTTTGTGATGTTTGTGCCTGCCCAGGTTGTAGTAAATCCATTGGTGGAAACACGTATTCTTTTGGTTCTTCGTAAGGAATAATTTCAGGTGCTTTTGTATCTTCTGATGGAAACTTCTGAGAGTAGTCGCCATTAGAAGCATCAAAAGAGTCATATTCTTTTTCTCTTTGAGCTGGTTTTGGTCCTTTTTTCGCACCAGGAATTCCATCTAACTCTACACGCATTACCTTTCCCGTAGATGTTATTACT
>CAJFOH010000224.1 GCA_904395845.1 uncultured Lachnospiraceae bacterium | reverse complement strand
CTTTATCTTGTTCTATTTTATCTTCTTCCTTTTCTTCCTCCCCTTTATCTTGTTCTATTTTATCTTCTTCCTTTCCTTCTTCCTCTTTATCTTGCTCTATTTTATCTTCTTCTTTTCCTTCTTCTTTATCCTGCTCTGTATTTCCGTCATCGTTTTCTTGTAGTAAGTTAAATTCTACAACAATATCAACGTTAGAACTTGGCATTAGAAATGCATAAGAGGTTGTATTCTTTTCTTTTGTATAATAAGGAATGACTTCTCCATTACTATCAGTAATTTTAAGCTCCTTTAATCCATAACCCTCTTCTGGTGTAATTTCTAATGTAACTTCTTCCCCTTCTGCCTGATTTTTAGAACTTATTTTACATGTCCCATTTTGTGATTCTTTGATTTGAATTTGGTAAACGTTCTGGAAGTTTGGCTTTATACTATCTTTAGAAACTGCTTTTATTGCATCATAATACAACACACCCTCTACCATACCATTTTCATCAATTTGTGGAGAATCAGAGATTGCATTGACCCATAACCCAAAATTCGATACATCTGCTGCTTTTTCACTGGTAAGCTCACCTCTGCCACCCTTATCAACAAATTCAGAAAATGGAAGTGTCACCAATATTGGCCCTGTTGCATTTTTAAATTCTTCATAGTTATTTAGATATGCCTCATAAGAACCTCCATCTGATGTATTAATTTGAACTACTGTCTTTTGATTTTTATTATCTGACAATACCCAAAACTGTAATCCATTACAACTTGACCAATCCGCTTCATTCTTTACTGTTGCACCAGCCCAGCCTGTCTTTGTTTCTTTGTATTCAAACTTTAACGAATACTCTCCATCAAATAAATAATCATTTGATAATGATAAATTTAATTCACATCCACTATCTTTATTCACTGCCCAACTTCTGTTTAATAATGCAGACTCTCCATAATAGAATTCAAAATCATCCACTACAAATGCATCTTTTACATTTTCTTTTACATTAAAAATTACTGGTATTTCTTGTAATAATTCATTATCTGCATATAAACAAATTTTACCATTTACAGTTTCTCCTAATTGGGATAATACTTCCTTTGTTATCTTTGCTGTTGCTTGCTTTTTATTTACTGTTGTGTCTAATTTAATTTCTTTATTTTCATTCCCTACTAACACAAAGCGAGCATTTACATTTTCTTTGCTTAACTGTGCAGAAATAACCGTTTCATCTAAAATTCTACTTCCTGCTACTGGAGAAGTAATGTATCCACTAACTATATTATTATCGGTAATCGTAGGTTTTTTCGGTAATAAATTTTGTAAAATATTCTTTTGGTCACTTGCAAAAATACTTTTTTTATCATTATAGAACTTAATAAATTCATTTGTCATTTCATGACCTTTTTTGCTTCCATCTTGTAACACAGAATGAATAAATGGTGTATAAAAACTAGAATCTGAGTAATTTGTCCATATCATAAAGTAAGAACAGTTGTATTCTTCTTTTGTAACAATATCTAAAATCTCCTGAAACCATTCCAATCGTTTGTTTCCTGTTAATGGCAATCCACCTTTATCAGAAGTAATTCCTGTTTCTGTTACTGCAAATAATTTATTATGCTTTGTTGCAAATTCATTGGTAAGTTTTACTGTATTTTCAAAGCTTTGTTGGAATGTATATCCTTCTTCATCTGTCGTTGGATTGGAGTCATATGTATCAAAACCAACCATATCTACATATCCATCTCCTGGATAACGCTCTTCATATTCGCTAAGATTTGCTGCTTCAGAGCCTGGCCCATATACATAAATTAAATTATGAATGTCCTTTTTATCTCTTAAATATTCTACGGTGTATTTAAACACACTTTTGTATGTTTCTGGCTCACAAAATGCCTTACCCCACCAGAACCAACTACCAGTATTCTCATGAAATGGTCGAAATAAAATGGTTCCATCTACTTGACTTGCATATTCTGCTACCATATCAAGATATGCGTTGAATTGGTCATGGTACTTTCCACCTGGTAAAATTTGATTCATACAATCTCCATCTAGATTATAAGAATCTGCCTTTAAGAAATCATATTTATCATAACTTTTATTGGAATCTGTATTTTTTTCTGTTGCAAATACGAAGTTTGGCATATGAGCGGATAAGGTCATAATCGCTCCCTCTTTGATTGCTTCATTGGAAATTAAGGCAGCTGCTTTTATATTTCCTTCTATCGTACTTGGTATTGTTCCACCATATTGCTTATTATATTTATCTGCAAATCCATCAAATAAATTTCCACAATCTAATCCCACAATGCCTGAAATAGAACCAGTAATGTCCTTTGTATCAGAGTTTGATAACTGGGAGTTTCCCGCCTTTAATACTGTATCTTCCATATGCCCATAAATTGTTCCTTTTGATTGACCAACTGCTTTTAGATATTGGTAGGTCGCTACTGTTGTTTCATCAGCATTGGCATCTACTAAGGATACTTCATTTGGATAAGCAATACTTTCCCCATTTACAATCAATGTATCTTCTGTTTCGCTTATACTTGTTTCTGTTTGCACTTGTTGTGTAACATCAATATAATCTTTTGTTTCATCTACTTGATACAATCGAATGTTATCAATCCAAAGACTGCCTTTATAGTCTGTACTATTACCTACTAACAGTAACAATAATTTATCAGAAACAGCATTTTTATCAGCTATTTGAAAGGTAAATGTAGCTTTTTTTATATTTCCTTCCACTACCTCTGATTCTACACTATTAATTCCAGCCATCTGGTCTTTAAACGCACTGCCAGAATCAACTTTTACTGTAATTTGACCTGTGGTAAACGCAGCAGTATCGTAGTACAAATCAAGACTTAATGTATTATAAGAAGAGTAATTAATACCACCTTCTGGACTAATACTAATACCAGTTTGACACCAACCATTAGACTGTTCTAGCGAATAGTCTACGTCTACCTGCAATCGTTTTCCTATGTCATCATAGGAGCAACTTCCAGTAACATTGGCATCTCCTTTCCAACTATCATCATACACCCAACCTTCTAATCCAGTGGAAAAATCCCATACTTTTTCATTATTTGTTTCCACTGCATACACTACTCTCACTCCATTTGCAAAAGGTATGGCTGTATTTGTTAATAACATTCCACTAGTAAGCAAAATCGGTGCATATTTTACCATTTTCTTTTTCTTCATCTCTTATTATTCTCCATTTCTAATTT
>CAJFOH010000223.1 GCA_904395845.1 uncultured Lachnospiraceae bacterium | reverse complement strand
CCACAATAATAGTACCTGTCTGACCATCGGTTAATGCTTGTACTAATTCCTCTTCTGTTGTTAAAACAGTTACTTTTGATGAATAAGTTAAATGGTCATATCCTACAAATGAAGTTGTAATTGCAGGGTCAATGGATTGATATACAGTAACATCTGCTCCCATGTAGTTGGACTTCTTTCTTGCAGTACGAGCCTTTACCCTTTGCTCTTCCATCGCCTTTTTAAAGCCTTCTTCATCTGCAGAGTAATTCTTTTCTTCTAAGATTTCCTTTGTTAAATCAATAGGGAATCCATAAGTATCATATAGCTTAAATACATCGGCACCATCTAATACTGTTTTCTTATTAGCAACCATATCTTCTATCATATCATTTAAAATAGATAAACCTTGGTCGATTGTTTTATTAAACTTATTTTCTTCTTCTGTAATTACCTTAAGAATCCTATCCTTCTTTTCTTCTAATTCTGGATAACCATCTTTTGAAGTTTCAATTACCGTTTCGCTAAGATCTGCTAAAAATGTACCATTAATTCCTAATAATCTACCATGGCGAGCTGCACGTCTTAATAATCTTCTAAGTACATATCCACGTCCTTCATTGGATGGCATAATTCCATCAGAAATCATAAAAGATACGGAACGAATATGGTCAGTAATAACACGAATAGAAACATCTTTTACTTTATCTGCACGATAACTTGTATTTGCCTTTTCACATACCTTATCTACTAAAGCCTTAATAGTATCTACATCAAAAATTGTTTCTACGTCTTGCACAACTGTTGCTAAACGCTCTAGTCCCATACCTGTATCAATATTTTTTTGTACAAGTTCTGTATAATTTCCTTTTCCATCATTTTCAAACTGTGTAAATACGTTGTTCCATACTTCAATGTATCTGTCACATTCACAACCAACAGTACAATCTGGTCTATCACAACCATATTTTTCTCCACGGTCATAGTAAATTTCAGAACATGGGCCACAAGGACCTGCACCATGCTCCCAGAAGTTGTCTGCTTTACCAAAACGGAATATTCTCTCAGCTGGAATATTCATTTCTTTGTTCCATATATCAAATGCTTCATTATCATCTACATATACAGAAGGGTATAGACGATTTGGATCTAATCCTACTACTTCTGTTAAAAATTCCCAAGACCATGCAATCGCTTCTCTTTTAAAGTAATCTCCAAAAGAGAAATTTCCTAACATTTCAAAAAATGTACCATGACGAGCTGTTTTTCCAATATTTTCAATATCACCGGTACGAATACACTTTTGGCAAGTTGCCACTCTCTTTCTTGGTGGTATCTCTTGTCCTGTAAAATATGGCTTAAGTGGTGCCATACCTGAATTAATAATTAATAAACTATTATCGTTGTGAGGAACAAGAGAAAAGCTTTTCATCACTAAATGTCCTTTTGATTCAAAAAAGTCTAAGAACATTTTTCTTAATTCATTTACTCCGTACTGCTTCACGTTTCTTCCTCCAATTATGCTTCTTTCTTATTTTTCATATCTTTTAATTTTTTTCCTGCAAATACACCTAGTACTGCAACGCCCATTAAACAAATATATTTTACTGCTGTAAATAAAAATTCACCTAAAAACGCTTCCATATTTCTCCTCTTTTCTCTCTATTTTTCATTTTAGAGTAAATTTAACGTTCAAACACCTATAATGATTTTATTATAGATGTTTGAAATCTGCCATCAGTATCATTTTCCTAAATAGGATATCTATTGTAATAGAATATCTATTATTCTTCCACCTTAAACTGATGATATACTTTCTTTCCTCTACGAATGACAACTGCGCCATTGTCTAAATCAGCAAGAGTTACTTTTCTATCAAATGCAGTTTCTTTTACATCATTAATAGATACTCCACCTTGTTGAATTTGACGTCTTGCTTCGGAACGAGTAGGACACATTTTCGCATCTACTAATAGTGTGATTAAGTCAAGACCTGCTTCAAATTCTTCTTTTTTATATGTTGTTGTTGGCATATCATCAGAACGACCACCATTAGCAAATAATGCTCTTGCTGCTTCCTGTGCCTTTGTTGCTTCTTCTTCCCCATGAACAATTTTTGTAATTTCATAAGCAAGAACTTCTTTTGCTTTGTTAATTTCAGCGCCTTCTAATGCACCAAGACGGCGTACTTCATCCATTGGCAAGAATGTTAATAATCCTAAACATTCTTCTACTTTTACGTCTTCAATGTTTCTCCAGTATTGGTAAAACTCATATGGAGATGTCTTTTCTGGATCTAGCCAAACAGCACCCTTCATTGTTTTACCCATTTTAATTCCTTCGCTTGTTGTTAATAATTTAAAGGTTAATCCATAGGCTGGCTTTTGTTCTTTTCTACGAATTAATTCTACACCACCAA
Source organism: uncultured Lachnospiraceae bacterium (assembly GCA_904395845.1). Classification (GTDB taxonomy): domain Bacteria; phylum Bacillota; class Clostridia; order Lachnospirales; family Lachnospiraceae; genus Fimimorpha. Next base: position 3,402 of record CAJFOH010000223.1, on the reverse strand, counting down.
TGATATTAGACCATTGATCATTTCCACCTAATTGTAATGAACAACCGTACTTTTGATTTAATACTAAGAAATCATAAGATTGCATAATCATGTAGTTAAATTCAAAAAATGTAAGACCTCTTTCCATTCTTTGCTTATAGCAATCTGCTGTAAGCATACGATTTACAGAGAAATGTGCACCTACTTCTCGTAAAAATTCTACATAATTTAAGTTTAATAACCAATTTGCATTGTTTTCAATAATAGCATTGTTATTATCAAAATTAATAAACTTAGATAATTGCTTATAGAAACAATCTGCATTATGCTGAATGGTTTCTTTTGTCATTATCTTTCTCATATCTGTTTTACCAGATGGATCACCTACCATAGTAGTTCCACCACCTAATAAGGCAATTGGTCTATGACCTGCTCGTTGCATATGCATCATAGCCATTACAGTAAGAAAATGCCCTGCTGTTAAACTATCTGCTGTAGCATCAAAACCTATATAAAAAGTTACTTGTTCCTTTCCTAGTAACTCTCTTACTTCTTCTGGATGAGTACATTGTTCAATAAATCCTCTCTCCACTAATATGTCGTAAACATTTGTAGACATTGTTTCTCCTCCTTTTCTCTTTCTAGCTTTTACTATTGTGCATAGTATCTTTCTATCTATTTTATAAATGTTATATCAATGATTGATAAATATGAAACTTCTTACCATCAAACTATGACGACTCGCCCACTAATTTTCGTAATTGTTTCTTCCAAATGAATATTTAACAAGCATTATTATATGTGTTTCTATGTTATCATAGGAAATATGAATTTTCAAGATACTATTCTGTTTCTTTCCTAGAAGTCAGTCCAAAAACACTAAAAATCAAATAACGATAACTGATTGGAAGCTGGTAAATCCTTTAAAATACCTAGTTCCACCATCTTATCAACTACTGTTTTACTTACCTTTGCTCGTTCTCTAAAGTCATCTCTTGATAAAAATTTTCCTTTTTTTGCTGCTTCTACAATAGAATCCGCAGCCTTTTCACCTAAACCATCAATGGAGCTTAAAGAAGGCATAATTTTCCCATCAATAATTTGGAAACGATTGGCTTGTGCCTTATATATATCAATTGGCCAAAACTCAAAGCCTCTCGCATACATTTCCTGAACAATTCGCATATCTTTATAGGTATCTTGTTCTTTTTTCGTTAATGTATCTTGTCTTCTTTTATAATCTGCCATGTGAGATTCTAATTTTTCTTTTCCAAGACACATAAGCTCATAGGTAAATCCTGTGGCACGAATACTAAAAAATGCTGTATAATAGGCAAGAGGATAATATATTTTACAATAGGCAATTCTCCATGCCATCATAACATAGGCAGCCGCATGGGCTTTTGGGAACATATATTGAATCTTATTACAAGACCAAATATACCAATCTGGCACATTATGAGCTTCCATTTCTTTTTCCCACTCTGGCTTTAACCCTTTTCCTTTACGAACACTTTCCATAATGGTAAAGGATAATTCTTTATCAAGTCCCATAGAAATTAAATAGGTCATAATATCATCACGAGTACAAATACAAGTAGAAATTGTAGCTTTTCCTTCTTGAATTAATGTCTGTGCATTTCCAAGCCATACATCAGTACCATGAGATAGCCCTGCAATACGAACCAAATCAGAAAAATATCGTGGCTTGGTATCAATTAACATTTGCATGGCAAAATCAGTACCAAATTCAGGAATTCCTAATGCTCCAAGCTTACATCCATGAATGTCTTCTGGTGTAATATTAAGAGCTGATGTATCTTTAAATAATGACATAACTTCCTTGCTATCTAGTGGAATTTTTCTCGCATCAATTCCTGTTAAATCTTCAAGCATACGAATCATCGTAGGATCGTCGTGTCCAAGAATATCTAGTTTTAGTAAGTTATGGTCAATGGAATGGTAATCAAAATGTGTGGTTACTGTATCCGTTGTCATATCATTTGCTGGACGTTGTACTGGGGTAAAGGAATATATTTCCTCTCCATGAGGAAGTACAATAATTCCTCCTGGATGCTGTCCAGATGTTCTTCTTACTCCCGTACACCCTTCTACAATACGATTAATTTCACACACTCTTTTGTGAATGCCACGCTCTTCATAATAATTTTTCACATAACCAAAGGCTGTTTTATCCGCTAATGTACCAATAGTACCTGCACGGAAGGTATGCCCTTCTCCAAAAATTACTTCCGTATAGGCATGGGCTCTACTTTGATATTCTCCTGAAAAGTTTAAGTCAATATCAGGCTCCTTGTTTCCTTTAAATCCTAAAAAGGTTTCAAATGGAATATCAAATCCTTCTTTTAATAGCATTTCTCCACAAACTGGACAAGCCTTATCTGGCATATCACAGCCTGCTCCACCACCAAATGCCTTTACTTCCTCTGATTCAAAATCACTATAATGACATTTGGAGCAGTAATAATGGGGACTTAATGGATTTACTTCTGTAATTCCTGACATAGTAGCTACCAAAGAAGAACCAACAGAACCACGAGAACCAACTAAGTATCCATCTTCATTGGATTTTTTTACTAGACGTTGTGCAATAATATACATAACGGCAAATCCATTGGAAATAATAGAATTTAATTCTCTATCTAGTCGCTCTTTTACAATTTCTGGAAGTGGACTTCCATACATACTTTCTGCCTTTTCATAACACATTTCTCGAAGTTCTACATCAGAATTTTCAATGACTGGCGGACATTTATCTGGACGAACTGGCTCAATCTTTTCTATCATATCTGCGATTAAATTTGTATTTGTGATAACAACTTCCTCCGCCTTTTCTTTTCCAAGATACTCAAATTCTTTTAACATTTCTTCTGTTGTTCTAAAGTAAAGAGGAGGCTGACTATCTGCATCAGCAAAGCCTTTTCCTGCCATAATAATTCTTCGATACACTTCATCTTCTGGATTCATAAAATGAACGTCACAAGTAGCACAAACTGGTTTGTTAAACTGTTCTCCTAACTCTACAATCTTTCGATTATAATTTTCCAAATCCTCCCATGTACTAGCAGCATAATTATCCTTTTCCAACATAAATGCATTATTCCCTGCTGGCTGTATTTCTAAATAGTCATAGAAATTTACAATTTTTGCAAGGTCAGCCTCAGACTCTTCACGAATGATTGCCTGAAATAATTCTCCTGCCTCACAAGCAGAACCTATAATAAGTCCTTCTCGATGCTCCATTAACACACTTTTTGGTATTCTTGGTCTTCGTGCAAAATAATTAATATGAGAGTAGGATACTAAACGATATAAATTTACACGACCGATTTCATTTTGGGCTAAAATAATCACATGGTAAGTTGGAAGTTTTTTAATCCCATCTGGGCTTAGTTTTGTTTT
>CAJFOH010000222.1 GCA_904395845.1 uncultured Lachnospiraceae bacterium | reverse complement strand
CTTAATATTCTTTACTAACTGATAACGATTAAAACATTAATAATTACTTAGATGCTTGCCACTAACTTATCCCTATTAAAAACAAGGTGTTAGTTCTCCTTGTAAAATTTCTCTACCATGTTGTACCATTTTCTCTCTTCTATCAAGTTCTTTTTCCAACAGTATTTTCCCTTTTTCTGTTAGGATATATGTCTTTTTCCTATCCATTGATTCTGTTTGTTTGATATAACCACTTTCATCTAACTTTTTTAACAATGTATATAAGGTTGCAGGTCCTAAATTAAATTGATTATTCGTCATATCATTGACATACTGCATAATTGCATATCCATGACGCTCTTGAACCAAAGACAGCAAAATATAATATGTGGCATCTGTTAATTGTTCAGATTCTAAACTATCATTCTTTGGCATATTTTTCTTCTCCTTTTATATCATATATTGATATACTAACATACTTACTTCATTTATTCAATTCTTTCAAAAAAAATCTTCTCTATTATTTTTTAATAATAAAGAAGATTTTATAATATCATTACTTAAACTTTAAGAAACATTCCCCCATTAAAGTTTATAACAATATCGTTATGTTATCTCTCAATTAATAACAATTATTATTGTTCTTTAATCTTTACGATAACTTTTTTAATTGGTGCTGGAGAATCAACCATAACCTTTGGCTTATGTGCATCTTGTGGTTGGAAAATGCAATAAAAATCTTTTTTTGTAAGCATTGCAATTCCTTTTACATCATTTTCATAAAATGTAATATCTTTTTCTGCGTTATATTCTGTCTTTGGTGTAAGCTCATGTCTAGAAGCATATACCATATGTTCAGAACCTTCAATTACATATTGAATATCTGAATAATTTTCATGTGTTTCAAATTTTCCACTTTCTTCTGGAATTGTTGTATATTCTACTACACTAGCATATACTTCATTTCCATCAATTTCTACCTTTCCTAATGGTAATGATTCCAAATCTGTGTTTAATAAAAAATTTACTGCTGTTTCATAATTTTTTCCAAGAGCTTTGTACTGTGCTAAATGTTCTTTTGAATCAAAAATCATATCATTTCTCCTTATTATTATGTTTTAATTTTTTATATTCCTTTGATAGTTTCAATTATAATCCATTTTCTTTGAAAGGTAAATAGGAAACTCCTAAGGATTTAATATTTTTTCCAATGTTTAAATAACACAGGTAATTCATATAATAACATTCCAATCCAACCAAAGAAGCAACTAAAAGCGATTCCTTGTAAACCATAAATAGGAGCAAAAAGATAGGAACAAATCACTCTTACTACTATTTGAACAAATGTAGCTACCAATGTAATTTTCATCTTCCCCATTCCTCTAAAGTATCCTTGAATCCCATTTGTAATTGCTGGTAGTATATAGAAAAATGCCATTGGAGTTAAGTACAATACGCCTAACTCTCGTACTTTAGAATTTCCATCCATAAAAATCCCCATAATATTAGAAGAAAATCCAAAAACGACACAACAAATAAAGATACCATACAAAATCTCAATTAAGATTCCCCAGAAAAATCCTTGTCTGACACGTTTTTTCTTCTCTGCTCCCCTATTTTGTGCTAAAAATACCGTCATAGAATGAGCAATGCTTTGTTCTGGAGTTAATGCAAAGTCATCTACACGATTGACAGCATTAAATGTAGCAATAGAATCTACTCCTAATGGATTTACTGCTGCTTGAATAAATACTTTTCCTATATATAAGCAAGTTTGTTGCATTGCACTGGCCCAGCTATATCCTACTGTAATTTTAAACAATGGCATATCAATAACATACTGGTGTAGTTTTAATTGCAATGTTGGTATCTTTTTATATACATAGATAATACAGCAACTAACAGATACCATTTGAGAGATAACAGTTGCCCATGCAGCTCCTATTACTCCCATTCCTAACCCTGCAACAAAGAGTAAATCCAATGCAATATTTAATATTGCAGATAATGCTAGAAACAAAATGGGTGTTTTAGAATCTCCAATACTTCTAAGCGATGAAGCATATACATTATATAAAAAAGTGGCAATAAAACCAACACAAATAATATGTAAATATGTAGTAGTTTCTTTTAAAATATCATTAGGTGTTCGTATTAATAATAAAATTGGCTTGGCAAAAATAGCCAGTAAACTGCTAAGAATCACTGTAAATATCAAACCAGTAAGCAATGCAGTAGAAAATTCTCGTTGTAATGTTTCTTTTTTTCCTGCTCCATAATACTCACTCATTAAAACGGAAGCACCAAGACATAGTCCTACAATTAAAAATGTAACAATATTCATAATCGGACCTGCACACCCAATGGCTGCAAGACCTTTTTCCCCTGAAAAACGCCCCACAATAATGGAGTCTGCTGTATTATAAGTTAATTGAAATACATTACCTAAAATAGTTGGTATGGTAAACCCTAATAATAATTTAGGTACATTTCCCTCTGTCATATTTTTTGCCATAACAATTCCCCTTTCTATAAATTCTCTTACTTTAACAACTTTTTATGATAGAAATCAGCATTTTATTTAATAACCATTCATACGAACATGATAGTATAAAGTAACCTTTCATTTACAATTTATATAAAAAATGTTACCATATTTATATATTATATTTTATTTTTGGAGGTATATAATGCAAATCCAAACACTATTAAACAGTCTTGAATCAACCATCTATGAAGGAATTTTAAAACTAGATGGCTGTGCAGATAGTTCTATGTCTATCTATTATGACTTAGATTTAATTAATTATCTGTTATCTACATCATTTTCATCCAATGAAGAATGTTTCCAT
>CAJFOH010000221.1 GCA_904395845.1 uncultured Lachnospiraceae bacterium | reverse complement strand
CTGTTACTGTTGGGATTTCTTCTAATTTCATTAAATCGTACAAAGAATAATCAATCTTACTTAATAAATCAGAGGACACTGTATATACTACAGACTCATTGCCTGATACATATAAATAGTAGTCTCCATTGACACTATTTCCAATGTTTAGCATTAAGTGATTTCCATTTTCATCTGCTAATGTAACTGTTTTGTCTGGTTCTTCTAACCCATAGTCTTGTAATGTATCACCATTTTCCAGTTTTCTAGTGGCTTGCAATTTGCTAGCTGTTTCTACTAAGTCAGTAATGTAAGATTGTTCTAATGGAAATGCTTCATCTTCTTTATAATACCAAGTGTCTTCTTTTTTTACAAATGAAAGAGATTCACTTCCATTATTATATGATACTTCTGATACATTATCCATATTTGTGATGGCAATAGTATTTGCTTCCTCTTCTTTCGACTGTAAGATTGCTTCCTTTTCTTCTTGATTTTTTAAAACTATTGTAGTTCCAATATACGCAATCATAATAACGATAAAACAACCGAGTAATACCAATAACTGTTTCATTTTTTTATTCATACTGTTTTCTCCTATACTAGCGATGCTAGTTTTTCTGGCTATTCTAGTTTTCTTGCTATGCTAGTTTGCTAGCTATGCACGCTTTCTTTGTATCCAAATTCCTAGACCTATTATAATTGAACCAATAGGAATAATAAAAATAAATAATGAACTGTAAAATCCAGTATTTGCAAATGTATTATATTGTACTTCTAAACTTTTTGCTTCAATAGAAATATTTTCTACATCATCAAGAGGGTTAATTAGTCCATTCATAAATACTGTTAAATTTTCTAGATTTGAAAATGCTGAAGTTAATTGCTCATCAATCATAGAATTTGATGTTATTACAGTTAATTGTGACGTTTTCTCATCATTCATTGTTTCTACTGCTGTTGCCCCTAAGATATATGTTCCCTGTGTCTTTCCATTACTGGATATAGCATATCCATTGGAACTTGTTTCCATAAATGGAGTCACCGTAATGGTATCTCTTGCTGGTTCTGTTTTTTCTAACCCTTTGGCATTTATTAGTAATACATAACTATTAGAAGCCATACTAATTGTAATCTCACTAGAAGTACTTAACACTGGTAATAAATTGTACTGACTTGTTCCATAAAATCTATCTGTATCAGCAATGTAACCATCAACTGGGGTCAATCCATACTCTACTAAGATTCCATCAATATTTGGTGTATCCACTTCTTTTTCTGATTGTAAAAGGAATACATTTCCTCCATTTTGTAAATAAGACAATACTTTTTCTTTTTCATCATCTGCAAAATCTTTACTTGGTGCATTGACAATTAGCACACTACAATCTTCTGGCACTGAATCACTGGTCATTAAATCCAATTCTTCTGTATTCATATTTGCCTTATCAATTAAATCTAGTACTGTATTTGATAATGTTTCCTCATTATGTCCTTCTAATACATATACTTTCTTTGTGTTCTCATTTATGACATAGTCAATAGCGCTTGTCATCTGTCCTTCTCCGTCAAAGGCAGTTTCCACTGTTTGACCATAGTAATAATAATAGGCTTCATTGTACTGTATCATATCAGAAATTTCAATTATTTGTTTTTTTCCTGTTTCCTCACAAGATACTACAATGGTATTTTCTGTTGTATCATATTCTTTTAATGCCGTTGGGTGCAATACAGGATCTACATATTGCAGGTGAATTTTTGATGATAAGCTACTATAACTTTCTAAAAATTGACCAATTCTAGTATCCAGACTTCCATCCTCAACCAACACTGTAACAACAATATCTTTATCTATTCTATTGATTACGTCTTTACTGACCTCTCCTATGGAGTAAATTTTACTATCACTCATATCTAACTTTGTGTATTTTGTTGGTATCTTTCCTATTATCAAATGAAGTACAATCACAATTCCTATTACAATTGCTGTAGTCAATACTGTATAACTACCATTTTTGGATTGATTGCTTCCAAACATTTCCTTTATTTGTTTCATTTTTTCTCTCATTTCTATCCCTTCTTTCTATTTTTTCTAAATCAAATTCATTAACTCCAACGTCTTTTTTGAATGGATTGTATGGTTAAATATATAAATAATCCAATAATAGAAAGATAGTAAATGATTCCATCAATATCAAATATTTGATTATAGGCAAAAGACTCAAAGGTGTCTATGAAAGAAATATTAGAAAATATTAGGGATAATCGGTGTTCAAATATATCTTGATTTACAAAGTAAGTAATAACAAGAGTAAGAACACAAACAACTTCTAATCCTACACTAACAACCCAATTTTTTGTAATTGCGTAAATAATACATACAACTATTGTAATAATACAAAGAATACCTATCATATTCATACTAGCAGTTGCTGGTAAGAACTCAATTAAATTTGGCCATAAGTATAAAAGTAATAATATTCCAAATGTTCCTACTGCTGATATTATTTGACTTTCTGTTAACGATGAAATAAACATACCAATAGCAATATAAACACTACCTAGGAGAAAAAAAGCGAAAATGGTTGCCATGTCTACTAACAAAAATCCATCGCCTTTAAACTCTATGATAATAGGACATAATATACTAATACAAACTGGAATGGCAAACACAGTAATCATTGCTAAGTATTTACCAAGTACAATACTTGAAATACCAACTGGTGCAGTCAATAACAACTGATCCGTCTTTGATTTTCTTTCATCGGAAAAACTTCTCATAGTTAAAATAGGAATTGCAAGCATAAAAATAAATAACACACTTCCAAGAGAATAAGAAAAATATGGATATCCACCTGCTAGATTATAAGCAAGAAAATAAATTCCAATGAATCCAACTAAAATAGCTATAAATACAAATCCAATAACTGTATTAAAATAGGATGCTACCTCTCTTTTATATATTGCTTTCATTAATATCTTCCTCCCTATTTTCATTATTATGTTCTTGTATTCTATCTTCCTTGTTCTCTTTATTTCTATCCTTAGTTTCTATTCTTCCTTCATTTTCTTCCTCCCTTGTATGTTCCAATTCTTCTACAACATCTAATTCCTTTTTTTCTTTTTCACATTGAGTTAATTCTAAGAATACATCTTCTAATGTAACCTTATTATATTGCATATTATAAATTGGTAACTGATTGTTGGCACATTGATAAAAAATATTCTCTCTAATATCTTTATCGTCTTTTGCTGTTATTTGAAGTTCTACGAAACCTTGTTCTAGTTCAGGTAATGTTGTAATTTTGTCAATACCTTCTATCTCCTCTAATGTGGATATCACTTTATTTTCATTTCCCTTTATTGTTACTTGTAATACACTTTGTCCTGACATAAGGCGTTCTAAATTATCTGGGGTATCACTTGCAACTAATTCACCATGGGAAATAATCATAATATGATCACAAATTGCACTAACCTCTGATAATATATGAGAGCTTAAAATAATAGTATGTTCTTTTGCCAGTTGCTTAATTAAATCTCTCATTTCTATAATTTGTTTTGGATCTAATCCAACCATCGGTTCATCTAATATAATTATTTCAGGGAAACCAATAATAGCTTGTGCCAATCCAACACGTTGTTTATACCCTTTTGATAGATTTTTAATTAATCGGTGGGAAACTTCTTCCAGCTTTATCATAGCAATAACTTTTTCTACTGAATGTTCCCTTTCTTTTTTAGGGATTTTCTTTAACTCTGCAACAAACATTAAATACTCATATACAGTCATATCCGTATATAATGGAGGAATTTCAGGCAAATAACCTATGCTTTTTTTTGCTTTCTCTGGTTCTTCTAATATATTTACCCCTTGAATCAAAACTTCACCACTAGTTGCACCTAAATAACCTGTCATAATGTTCATTGTTGTTGATTTCCCAGCCCCATTAGGACCTAAAAAACCATAAATCTGTCCTTTTTCTACTGTAAAACTTAAATGATTTACAGCAAGATGATTTCCATATTGTTTGACTAAATCTTTTACCTCAATCAAAACATATCCTCCTATTACTTTTCATACTTTTTTATGAATGATTACATCTCTTTCCCATAACCATACATTTTTATGACAGTGTATAAAATTTTTGTGAAATCTTTTTTAAAAAAGTGTGTTTTTTTTATGATTTCCCCTTTGTTATAACAGAAAAAAAGTGTTCAAACTTATTACTTTTCTGTAAAAGTTTGAACACTTTTTTTACTTATAATATTGAATAATAGCTTGTGTTCCAAGCTCACCTTTTCCATCTTCTTCTAGCGTTTGATACATATCAAGTACCTTTTCAAGAACTTCTAAATGTATTCCTCTTTCTACTGCTTCCTCTTTTGCAAGTCCCATATCTTTTATAAAATGTTTAATAAAAAATCCTGGTTCAAAATTATTATCTAAAATTCTAGGTGCTACTACTTCTAACTGCTTACTTCCTGCTACTCCAGTTTTAATGGTATCCATCATTTGTTTTACATCTAATCCAACATTTTTTGCATACACCATAGCCTCACAAACTGCTGTCAATGTACCTGCAATTACGATTTGGTTTGCCATTTTTGTATGCTGACCACTTCCAGCATTTCCTTCATAGACAATATTTTCTCCCATGGCTTGAAAGATTTCATAACAAACTTTAAAATCTTCTTCTTCCCCGCCAACCATAATTGTTAACGTTCCATTTTTTGCACCAATATCTCCACCTGTTACTGGTGCATCTAACACATGTAACCCTTTTTTTGTTCCCTCTTGGTATATCTTCTCTGCTAACTTTGGACTATTGGTCGTCATATCAATGATATAACTTCCCTTCTTTGCATTGGCTAAAATACCCTTCTCCCCAAAATATACTTCTTCCACATCTTTTGGAAATCCTACAATGGTAATAACTGCATCTGCATCTTTTACACACTCTGCAACAGACTCTTTCCAAATTGCTCCTTTATTAATAATGTCTTCTGCTTTTTCCTTTGTTCTTGTAAAAATAGATACACAATATCCAGCTTTCATTAAGTTTTCAACCATAGATTTTCCCATGATTCCAGTTCCAATAAACCCAATATTCTTCATATATTTATTCCCCTTTCTTTTTTCCAGTTATTTCTTTTTATAAATAGATACTTTCCTACTAATGATACAACCAACTAATACAATAAAAGATAACAAACATAAAGTAACAATACTAAAAATGGTATGGGTATCTCCTGTATCAGTTGCATTTGCTGATTTATCTTCTTCACTAGAACTTTCTTCTTCCTTTATTGTAGAATCATTTTGTCCTTTTAAATTTTCCTGCTCCGTAGAGGAACTATTTTCCTTACTGGAACTTATTTCTCCATTTTGCTCTTGTGATGATGATTCTACGTCATCACTACTTGCATTATCACTTGGAATATATAATACTGCCATAGGAGATAAATCTTGAAAATTTTGAGTAATTGTTCTGTCCTCATAATTGACTTCTATTGGCTCTAATATTTCCCAAACCCCTCTATGTGTACTATAATGAAGGATTTTTATATGTTCCGTTTTATCACTAATGAGTGGAACTTCCCATGTAACTGTAATATTCTTTTGATTGGGAATAATTTCTCCATTTATTTTATCATAGATAGACAAATTACGAATATCTGTCAATAGCTTATAGTCACCTAATTCAAAATCTGTATGATTGTGGGTAATATCTATTAATTCATCTAATAAATGTTTGTTATCATTAATAGTATCAATGGTTTCAATAATATGATTTTCTACATGCTTTTCTTCAAAATCATCAAAAAAATAACAGCCTACTTGATTTGGATCTTGAAGTTCATTTTCCACATATATTTGTTCTTGATCTACCATACCATCGTGTTCAATACTAGGAGCAGAATACACTTTCATATCAAATATTGGTGTGGTACATAAAATCCCAACAAGACATATTGCTACAAATGGAATTCTTCTTTTCATCCTTGTTCCTCCTCATAAAATAAGTTTATAACCAATTGTTCTAATTTTTCTTCATTTAAAATATACTCATCATGATATTTCCCCTGCTTGTTTTCACCCTCTAGTACATACACGTCATTGGAATCAAACGAGTAAGTCATTATCATTTCTGCAAAGTTTTGTATTTCCTCATGAGTAATATTTGTGGCTGTGGAGCGATAGTGTTCGTACATTTTGCGTATTGTTTCCTCTTTGTTTTCATTTAAACATTGTTTTAACTGTTCCATATATGCTTCCATATACAGTTTTTGTCGTTTCATACGTTTTTCATTGGAATAAGCTTCTTTTGTATTTCGATAACGTACAAAGGATTCTGCTTCATTCGTGGTTAATTCAATCCTATTCCCTTTTTTATACTGAGAATTAACATCGGTATAATCATCATCTAATGTAATAGATAACGTTCCAATAACATCTTGAAATTTTGCAATCTCCTTCGTATTTAAAGCTACATAATTTAAAATAGGAATGTCACCTAATACTTTGGAAAGTGCCTGTACCGTCAAAATAGCACCATGCTTTGGATTGTTTCCATAACTATATGCCAATGCTAAATGCTGTGTATTCCACCCTAAATCATTTCCACCTGCATCATATTGGTGTATTTTTACCATACTATCTCTTGAAACCATTAACAGCTTTATTTCTTCTTTGTGGCGATCTAATAAAATCATACTAATCATGTCAGACTGACCTAGATTTTCTTCATTATCATCATCAATCCCTAAAAATAAGATTGTATTAAGTCCTGTATTATAGGAATACTTTTTTCCGTTATACTCTTTCTGTTTATATTCTTCTAATTGATAAGATTCGCTTTCCTCCAACTGATTCCCACGTTCCTCTTTCTCTTTATAAACTAACATGCTAACTATACCAAGTACCAAACAGAAAGATATTATCATAACTATTATCTTTTTTTTATCCATAATAATAATACTCATTATAATCAGACTGGTGCTTCTTTATACGATTAAATACAACACCGATTACTTTTGTTCCATGACGCTCTAAGGCAATTTTTGATTTTTTTACTCGTTTCTTACTTATGTAATTGTTTCTTACAACCATAACAACACCATCACTTAATCGTGCTGCCAATGCCCCATCTGCCCCTACTCCAATTGGTGTAGTATCTACAATTACAATATCAAATACCTTTCGTAACATTTTCATCAAACGTTCAAAATAAGTACTTGTTAATAGCTCCGTAGGGTTTGGTGGGTACTGACCAGAAAATACTACATATAAATTATCAATATCTGTTTCATAAATAAAATTATCACTTTGCTTACTTAAATACTCACTTAGTCCACCAACTGCTTCTTGAATATTGAAAAACTTTCTAAGTGTTCCTTTTCTTAAATCACAGTCTACAATTACAACTTTTTTTCCAATTTCTGCAAAACTTTTTGCAAGATAAAAGGAAGTTGTTGTCTTTCCCTCATTGGCAGTTGTACTTGTTACTGTAATTATTTTTAAATCTGGAGTGTATAATAAATTTGTTCGTAAAAGTTTATATGCTTCTTCAATGGTTGGATCTTCTGGCATATATTTTTTTGTTACTTTTCCTAATTCCATTATTTTTTCCTCCTTTTCTTTGTCCAGTAGTTATCTGTTTTCATTAGAATTTTACTTTCATTAATCCCTACTAACACTGGAACATCTAAGATACGTTCTATTTCTTCTGCTGTTCTTACTTTATCATCTAAAATATACATAGCAAATAAACCAAATATACTTGCCACAAATCCTAGTGCAGCTCCTATTGATATTACTTTACTACTAGACATATTTATCTTATTTGTTTTCACAACAGCTCGTTCTACCATGTATGGACTTTTGGATTCAATTTCTTCAATACTTGTAATTCCATACTCTGCTAAGCGATTGGCAATATCTGCCGCTCTTTTTGGATCTTCATCGGTAACAGTAATTCTTAAAATACGAGTATCCGCAATATTAGAAATATATATTTTACCGTATAACTGTTCATATATCATATCTAGATTAAGATCATTAATTACTGTTTCTAAAATTGGTCGACTCATTAAAATAACAGAATAGTCACTTGACAATGCTGAACTTAGTTGTAAATCAGATACTGACAATGTAGTTGCTGAATCACGCATATATACCATAGAACTGGTTTGATAAAGTGGCACTTCTATTTTCCATAAGTAAAAAGCTCCTCCAAATCCCCCTAATAACACGCATAAAACAATTACATAAATGTAACTTTTCATATGATGTAGAAAATCACTTAAATCTACAATAATCGGTTCATTTCCTAATTCTTTTTTGTCTTTCATATAATCTCCTAATTCATTGATACATTTGTCTTTTTCTATGTTTCTATTCTAATGCTTTTTTCTTATGAATACTTTGTTGAATCCCTTTTTTAATAAATCAACATAAAATTGGAATTCCATAGTGTTACGAAATACTACATAATAAATACCAAGACAAGTTCCCATACATACAATAATATTAATTACTAATTGTAACAGTAGCGAATTAACTTGTAATGCTTGGCAAAGCAAATAAGAACAAGCAAAGCAAATAAGATACAGTATTAAATGAGTAATGACTTCTTTATAGTAATTCCATATATTTTTTTCAAATAGTGGCTTATATACAATAAATGGGTATGTATAAAGGTACACAATCATAGTACTAATAATTGTCCCCATGAAAATTCCTGCAAGACCAAATTTCATACCTAGTAAGATGGACGCTATTAGGTTTATGATGGATTCTATGATAGGAATGAAGCGGTCCTCGTGGAAGATGCCAGCGGCTTCCTTGAAAGAATTCATTACTTTCCTATTCAACTGAAAATAATTATTCAATATAATAATAAATAATATTTGGTTATGAAGCAAATATTTGACTCCAATCCACATAGAAATAAACGGTCTACTTGCAAAAAAAATAGTTACACACACGAAACAACTAATTACATATTGCAAATAAGATATTTTTTTGTATACTATATACGTATCTATTTTCTCACTAGTAACAATCAAATTCCCAATACTTCCTGTAATAGAAGCAAGTACCTGTCCTATAACATTATTAATAGTACCAATAATTAAATAATAATTATTATATAAACCTACTGTAACTAATCCACATAGTTTAGAAATTAGTATATTATCTGTCCCAAGAACAATAACCCATGCAATTTTATGAAACAATAGTCCTTTTATTTTTTTCTTAATATCAAGTATAATTTCATTTGGAAGGCTGTGCTTTTCTTTTTCTTTTAGGAATGGATATCTCTTATATACTATCTGTGTAATAATTCCATTATTCAGTAGGACTAAAATAACCTGTATCATTAAATACAAGTAATAATTTTGCGTTTGATATAAAATTATTATTTGTATAATATTTAGTATTACCTTATACCCCATATCGCATAGGGATATAATATAATTTTGCTGATTTGCGATTAGAATAGAGCGGTTGTAAGTAAATAAATAGGAACATATCGATGATAGCGCATGTAGCATGAATACTACATAAATATTTACTGATGGCGTAAATT
>CAJFOH010000220.1 GCA_904395845.1 uncultured Lachnospiraceae bacterium | reverse complement strand
ATAGAAGAAATAATAAAATAATGAAACCTAAGATAAGATGCCATACTATTACTTTAAGAATAGTGTGGCATTTTTTGTATTCAAATGATCAAATAGCCATAATAAAATAATAAGAAAGAAAAAATATGAGAGGAAAGTAAATAACAACTAGGTTGGAATAGATTGTAACCAATAAGAAAATATAGTATAGTGTATGTAAAAATAATATTTCTTATAGAATGAAATTTTTGAAAAGAAAGGAGGTATCGTTGCATAGGAATCACAAATCAGTGGATATAGCAACGGACATAAAATATGAAATTTTTATTAGATACACATACACACACCATTGCAAGTGGACATGCCTATAATACAATTATAGAAATGGTAGAAGAAGCATCAAAAAAAGGATTAGGAATCTTAGGGATTACAGAGCATGCTCCTACTATGCCAGGAAGTTGTCATGAATTTTATTTTCAAAATTTAAAGGCAGTAGACAGAGAATATATCAAAGAAAAATATAACATAGAATTAATTCTTGGAGTAGAGCTAAATCTATTAGATGAAAAAGGAACAGTAGATTTACCAACTAGAACAATCAAAGGGTTAGATGTAACCATTGCTAGCTTGCATAAACCTTGTTTTTCATCAATGGGATTGGAAAAAAATACAGAGGCAGTAGTATCAGCACTAAAAAATCCATTGATTGATATTATTGGGCATCCAGATGATAGTAGAATTCCAATTCGCTACGAACCAGTTGTAAAAATGGCAAAAGAACAAGGAAAATTATTAGAAGTAAACAATAGCTCATTAAATCCAAAAGGATATCGTGTAGGTGCTAGAGAAAACTATAAAATAATGTTAGAACTTTGTAAAAAATACAACCAACCAGTTGTTGTAAATAGTGATGCACATTTTTGTACTGCAGTAGGAAATTTTGCAAACGTAGAAGGATTGTTTGAAGAAGTCGGTTTTCCAGAAGAGTTAGTAGTGAATACTTCGTTAGAAAAATTTAAGACATATATACAAAAATATAAGAAAAAATAGTAGCTTTTATAATGCTATCGTGCTAAAATAGGTGAGGACGAAACAATTTACTCCAAAGGAGCTAATACTATGAATAAGAAAATTAAAACAGAGGCAGTAGATGGATTATTTGAAGCTATTTTAACTTTAAAAAATGAAGAAGAGTGTTATGCGTTTTTTGAAGATGTATGTACAGTCAATGAGTTATTATCCTTTGCACAACGTTATGAGGTTGCAAAGATGCTTCGTAAAGGGAATACTTATTTAGAAATAGCAGAGAAAACGGGGGCATCTACAGCGACAATTAGTCGAGTAAATAGAAGCTTAAACTTTGGGAATGATGGGTATGACTTGACATTTAAACGTATAGAGTCAAAAGAAACCATATAAATAAAAATAAAGGGGCTATCCCCTTTATTTTTTTTCTTTCCCAGTTTCATCAATTAATGTTTCAACCATTTGTTTCTTTAAATAAATATCAAAGGACAACATACAAATCAGTGCAAAACGTTGTAGCACTTCTCGCTCCTCCCCAGAAGCATCTAAAAAAGAAGACTGGGAAGCTTCAAAGGTTTCTTCCAAATCTTTTCGCAAACGCTCCATTTGCTTATGGTCAAAAGAAAACACTTCTTCGTAAATATCGCTTAAGCTTTTGGAATGTAATGTTCCATCAAAGGCTTGATGTAATGGCTCTAATACAGAGTGAATATCCCCAATGGATAAAAAGTTCTTATAATAATAAATAAAAATAAGAAAAATAATATGATCTTTGGAATACTTCTTTTTATTTGGGGGTGGAAGAAGATCATTTTTTGCATAGTTATTAATCATAGTTTTTGTTAATATTTTATCATCATCATTACGTTTTGTATTGGATAAATGCTTGTCCATAAAAGTAGTTACTTGATCCATATACAAATCAATATTTGGAATATCATTTAAAGAGATTCTACCAATTGTATTTAGTTGTTCCATACAAAAATCATAAAGTTGCTTGTTTGTCATATCAATACCATCCTATTTTATGAAAATAAAATCAATAAGATACATGTGTTTGTCGTTACATAATATCTATATTATATAGTTTTAAAAACTATATGACAAGTAAAAATGAAAAAAACATAAGAAAATCAGCATATTTTATAAAGAATACCCAAAGAGTTTATTATAATTTTATAATTACAAGAAAAATTAAGAATGACAAAAGTCTGAAAAAACAGTATAATGGAAAATAAATAAAGATTTTATCAAAGGAGAATTTTGAAATGGGAGTTATTCAAAGATTTAAAGATATTATGTCAGCAAATATAAATGCAATGTTAGATAAGGCAGAAGATCCAGCCAAGATGATTGATCAATATTTAAGAAATTTAGAAAGCGACTTAGGAAATGTAAAAGCAGAAACTGCTTCTATTATGGCAGAGGAGAAGCGATGCAAGAGAGAACTAGATGAATGTACAGCGGAAGTTCAGAAAATGCAATCCTATGCAGAAAAGGCAGTTATGGCAGGAAATGATAATGATGCCAAACAATTTTTACAACGAAAAGCTACACTAGTAGAAAAGCAAGCATCACTGATGCAGGCACACCAATTAGCTGCAGCCAATGCAGATAAGATGAAACAAATGCATGATAAATTAGTACAAGATATTGCCAACTTAAATGCAAAAAGAGATAGTATTAAGGCAAAGGTTGCTGTTGCAAAAACTCAGGAACGAATCAATCAAGTAGGTAGTACAATCACTGGAGCAGCAGATAACTTATCAGCATTTGAACGCATGGAACAAAAAGCAAATCAAATGTTAGATAAAGCAAATGCTATGGCAGAATTAAATCAAAATGCAAGTGATAGTATGGAAGATTTAATGGCAAAATACGATACAGGTGCAACAGGAACTCAAATTGATGATGAGTTAGAAGCCTTAAAAGCAAAAATGGGGAAATAAAAGCATAAGAAAGGAAGAAATACCATGGGATTGTTTGGTGGACAATTTGCAAATGTTGTAGAATGGCAAGAATACCGAGATGATGTTATTTTTTGGAAGTGGAACAATGATGAAATTAAAAAAGGAAGTAAATTAATTATTCGTCAAGGACAAGATGCCATATTTCTTTATAATGGAAAGGTAGAAGGTGTGTTTGAAGACGAGGGAAGCTTTGATATTGAAACACAAATCATTCCATTTCTATCTACATTAAAAGGCTTTAAATTTGGGTTTAATAGTGGAATACGAGCAGAAGTATTGTTTATTAATACAAAAGAATTTACAGTAAAGTGGGGAACAAAGCAGGCAATTAATCTACCTACCCCTAATTTACCAGGAGGAATGCCAATACGTGCTTTTGGAACATTTAACTTTAAAGTATCCGACTATTTTGCATTAATAGAAAAAGTAGTTGGAATTAAAAAGCAGTTTACCGTAGATGATGTAAAGGAACGTGTCATTGCTATGGTAGACCAGTTATTAATGAAGTGGATTGCAAGAGAGGGAAAAGATATGTTTAATCTGCAAGCCAATGCATTCCATATTGGAAAAGGCATTGCAGAGGATTTGGATATGGAATTATTAAAAATTGGTATTACCATTACAGGATTCCAAATTCAAAGTGTATCTTATCCAGAAGAAGTTAAGAAAATGCAAGAAAAAGTAGCATCTCATAGCATGATTGGTAATATGGATCAATATACAAGGGTTGCTATGGCAGATTCCATAGGAAACTCTAGTAGAAGAGTAACAGGTGCAGGTAGTGTAGCAAGTGATATGGTTTCTATGCAAATGGGAATGATGATGGGACAGCAGATGATGAATCAAATGGGAACAAACTCTGGGAATGTATCACAAGAACAAGGTACTTCTAATAGTACAGTACCAAACTTCTGTCCAAATTGTGGAACAAAAACCAATGGAATGAATTTTTGTGGAAACTGCGGACAAAAGTTAATACATTAACATTTGACCAAAAGAAAAAATGTATTTGTCAAAACGTATATTCGACTGTATAATAGATATACAGTTATTCCAAATGGTCAGACAGGATAGCTGTCTGATCATTTTTTATGTAAAAAGGATACATAGTTAGAAAATATAACAGTTAGAAATAAGAAAGGAATTTACAAAATGAGTATTTATGATGGTTTAAATGAGAAACAAAGGGAAGCTGTCTTTCATACAGAAGGGCCACTTCTTATTTTAGCGGGTGCAGGTTCAGGAAAAACTCGTGTACTTACTCATCGAATTGCTTACTTAATAGAAGAAAAAGATGTGAATCCATGGAATATTATGGCAATTACATTTACCAATAAAGCTGCTGGAGAGATGCGAGAGCGTGTAGATAAGCTAGTAGGATTTGGTTCAGAAAGCATTTGGGTTGCTACTTTCCACTCTACTTGTGTTCGTATTTTACGAAGACATATTGAGGAGATAGGGTATGATACTAATTTTACCATTTATGATAGTGATGACCAAAAAACATTAATGAAAAATATTTTAAAGAAGTTGAATTTTGATTCTAAGATGTACAAAGAAAGAGCTATGTTATCAGTAATTTCTAGTGCAAAAAATGAATTGATTTCACCAGAACAATTTGAAAAAAATGCAGGAATGGATTTTCGCCAAAAGCAGATTGCTACTGTTTATAAAGAATATCAAAATCAATTAAAATCAAACAATGCATTAGACTTTGACGATTTGTTAGTAAAGACCGTAGAGTTATTGGAGCAAAATCCAATGATACTAGAATATTATCAAGACCGTTTCCGTTATATTATGGTAGATGAATATCAAGATACCAACACAGTACAGTTTCGATTAATACAATTATTGGCAAAAAAACATAACAATATTTGTGTTGTAGGAGATGATGACCAGTCTATTTATAAATTTAGAGGTGCCAACATTACAAATATTTTAGGCTTTGAAGAAGCATTTCATCAAGCAAAAGTCATTAAATTAGAACAAAATTATCGTTCCACTTCTAATATTTTGGATACTGCCAATGAAGTCATAAAAAATAACAAAGGTAGAAAAGACAAGCGTTTATGGAGTGAAAAAGGAGATGGGGAGAAAGTAACATTTGCGTATTTTAACAATGGATATGAAGAGGCAGAGTCAGTTGTCTTAGGAATTAAAGAGGCAGTAGAAAATGGATTAAATTATAATGATTGTGCCATTTTATACCGAACCAATGCACAATCTCGTGCATTTGAAGAAAAGTGTATTGCTTATAATGTGCCATATCGTTTAATTGGTGGAGTAAACTTTTATCAAAGACAAGAAATTAAAGATATTTTAGCCTATTTAAAAACAATAGATAATGGAAAAGATGATATAGCTGTAAGGCGTATTATTAATGTGCCAAAGCGTGGCATAGGACAAGCAAGTTTAGATAAAGTACAATTATTTGCCGATGAAAAGCAAATAAGCTTTTTTGATGCCCTACAATATGCAGACCAAGTACCAGGGCTTGGTAGGGCAGTAGGAAAGATTCAAAGCTTTGTAAAGCAAATTTTAGTATATCGAAGTCAAGTAGAGTATTTAGGAATTGAAAAGTTAATTGATTCTATTTTAGAAACTACAGGATATATAGAAGAGCTGGAACAATTAGAAGAAGAAAAGGCAGAACAAAAAATAGAAAATATTGGAGAATTAAAAAATAAGGCAACCGATTTTGAGCAAAGTAAAGAAGATGGTACACTAAGTGAGTTTTTAGAAGAAGTGGCATTGGTTGCAGATATTGATTCTATGGATGATTCAACCAATCGTGTGATTTTAATGACATTACATGGAGCAAAAGGGTTAGAGTTTCCAAAGGTATATTTGTGTGGAATGGAAGAAGGGTTATTCCCAAGTTATATGTCTATTAGTTCAGGGGATGAAAGTGATGTAGAAGAAGAGAGAAGACTTTGTTATGTGGGGATTACAAGAGCAATGGATTCACTAACATTAACGGCAGCAAAAATGAGGACAGCACGAGGAGAAACACAATATAACCGAGTATCACGTTTTATAGAAGAAATTCCAGAACATTTATTAGAACGAGTAGGAATCAATGCTTCTATGAATCAGCCTTCTATAAACCAGAGTACAGGCTCTAGTAATTTTATAAATCCATATAGCTCTCGAGGCTTTTCTAATACGAGTACAGCTTATACTCAGAAAAAACCATATGCTAGTGGGGAAACAAGTGGATTTGGTTTTTCTAGTGCATATAATCGTTTTTCAGGTACAGGAAATCGAGAGATTGGAAATAGCAATGTATTTGAACTTCCAAAAACAGCCAGCTATCAAAGTAGTAACACTACCTTTGGAAATAAATATGTAGCAACTAATTCCATGGGAGTTGGGAAAAGTTTTACCGTAGAAAAATCACAAGGTCTGGATTATGAAGTAGGCGATACTGTGCGACATATTAAGTTTGGTACAGGTATTGTAACAGAAATTGAAGATGGAAAAAAAGATTATGAAGTAACCGTAAATTTTGAAAAAGTAGGGGAAAAAAGAATGTTTGCTAGTTTTGCAAAATTAAAAAAGGTAAATGACTAATCGGTAAAAAATTTTTGAAAAAATTTATAGTAAAAATAGAAAAATGATGATATAATAATCAAATAATAGTTATACTACAAATATAGTAGTATCTATGCTAGTTAGATAAAAAATACTATTTACAGTAATTTTAGAAAGGATGTATGACAATGAACAAGTTTGAAGAAATTATTAGTGCATCAAAGTTAGCAGATATGTTAAAGAAGAACGAAGAAGCTGAAAAGAAGAAAAATACAGTTATGTGGGTTCTTGCAATCGTAGGAGCAGTAGCAGCAATTGCTGGAATTGCATACGCAGTATATCGTTTCTTTACACCAGATTATTTAGAAGATTTTGAAGATGACTTCGAAGATGATTTTGATGATGACTTTTTCGATGACGAAGAAACTATCGCTGAATAAGTAACACCAAAGGACAAATAAGGGATTCCTTATTTGTCCTTATCTTTTTTATAAAAGCGTAGAGAAAGAAGAAAAGCATATAAGACAGCAGGAACAACAATAGTGCAAAAAATACAAAATTGCAACAATTCATAGGCAAAGGGTTGATTGATAAATGCCATAACAATTGTAACAAGATAAAGCAATAATAAAAAAATCAGACCGATAATAGCAACGATACGTCTTTTCATTATAAGTTACCTCCATTGTAAAAAGTATTTTATAGCAATGATAGAAGGATATGATTGTAAAAATAGTTACAAAATATTCTATCATTTGTGTATATTTGTAACTATGAAGCAAATAGATAGAAATGTCAATCCTTTTCTTTTTCTTGACGGATAAAAAAAAGTATTGTAGAATGTAGAATGGTAAACAAAGTGTATGTGGGGCAGATAGGAATTTTCTATCTGCTTTTGTTTTATTATACTATCAGAATAAAGTAAAAAAGGGAGAAAGGATAACAAAATGAAAACAAATTGGAAAGCATTATTTTCGCCAAAAAACATTGGATTAATTTTATTAGGAAATACGATCTATTCTTTTGGGATTGTAGCATTTATTTTATCCAGTGGGCTAATTACAGGGGGAACAGCAGGAATAGGATTAATTTTCTTCCATCAATTTGGACTTCCAATATCAACATTTATCTCACTGTTTAATATTGTTGTATTTATATTAGGGGCAGTTGTACTTGGAAAGGCGTTTGCTCTTACAACATTAATTAGTAGTTTTTACTATCCATTTATTTTATCTATTTTTGAAAATATACCAGCATTGCAACAAATTACAAACGATCGAGTAATTTGCACCATCTATGCAGGATTATTAATTGGTTTAGGAATTGGTCTTGTTCTTCGTGCTGGTGCTTCTACTGGTGGTGTGGATATTCCAGTATTAATCTTAAACAAAAAGTTTGGATTACCAGTATCTGCCACATTATATGTAGTTGATGTATGTATTTTACTAGGACAAATGATTTTTGCTGATAAAGAGCAAGTATTGTATGGTATTTGTTTGGTATTTATTTATACTATCGTATTAGATAAGGTATTAATGATAGGGAAGTCCCATGTTCAAGTAAAAATTATCAGTCAGTATTCCAACGAAATCAAAGATATGATTTTACATCAACTAGATCGTGGGGTCACATTGTTACATGGTCAGACAGGGCATTTAGAGCAGGAATGTGATGTAGTACTTACTGTTATTTCCAATCGTGAGTTACCACGATTAAATGAGTTAGTATTAGGAGTAGATCCTCAGGCATTTATGGTAATCAACCATGTCAATGAAGTAAAAGGAAGAGGATTTACCCTAGGAAAAAAATAAGTATTTGCTTGTAACTATAGGAAATATATGGCATAATAAAAAGGTAAAGAATTAGAGAAAGGAGCCAGTAATATGATAGTAATTGGAAATCAATTATCTTCCAACGCAGTAGTATCTTTTATTACAAAAAAGGAAGAAGAAGGTTGGAAAAAAGGAGAATATTTATCCAGTCGTTATAAAATTAATGATGAAAATATAGAAGTGGTTGTTGGATTAGGCGAAGAAGAATTTACAAGAAATGTTGTAGCAAATGTTTGTGCAAAAGCAGTAAAGGAGGCAAAGGCATTAGAATGTAACACAATAAGTGTAGATGTAAGTAAATTTATAAAAGCATTTGGTGTAGAGGTGC
This sequence comes from uncultured Lachnospiraceae bacterium, assembly GCA_904395845.1. Taxonomy (GTDB): domain Bacteria; phylum Bacillota; class Clostridia; order Lachnospirales; family Lachnospiraceae; genus Fimimorpha. The sequence continues at coordinate 9,622 of CAJFOH010000220.1, read as the reverse complement.
TTTACAATGTAGTAGAAGGACTTCGATTAGGAATTAGTAGTTTAGAAACTTATAAAAGTGAAACCAAAAAAGAGTCATATACTATTTCTCTTATTGGTTTAGAAGAAACAGAAGAAGTAAAAGAAATCGTAAAAAAAGCCGAAGTAATTGCAGAAAGTGTATTACTAGCAAGACGTCTTGTAAATGCTCCAGCTAATATGCTAACACCAGTAATTTTAGCAGAAGAGTTAAGCCAAATGGCAAAAGAATGTGGTGTAGAAGTTGAAGTAGTTGATGAAGTGGCAATGAAAGAATTAGGAATGAATGCACTTCTTAGTGTAGGTATGTCTAGTGGAAATATGCCAAGACTAATCGTTCTACGTTATATGGGAGATAAAGATAGTAAAGAAATTACAGGATACATTGGAAAAGGTGTTACTATGGATACTGGTGGATACTGCTTAAAACCAGCAAAATCTATGATTGGAATGAAAGGTGATATGGCAGGTGCAGCTACAGTAGCAGCTACTATTTTAGCCTTAGCAAAGAACAAAGAAAAAACAAATGTAGTTGCAGTAATTCCAGCTTGTGAAAATAGAATTTCAAGAGAAAGTTTTGTGCCAGGGGATATTATAACAAGTATGGCAGGAAAAACCATTGAAATTGGAAATACCGATGCAGAAGGACGATTATTATTAATTGATGCTATCACATATGCCATTAGAAAAGAAGGTGTAACAAAGGTTCTTGATATTGCAACGTTAACAGGTGCTGTTGTTGCTGCATTTGGCTCTGTTATGGCAGGCGTTGTTTCTAACAATGATGAGTTTTATGGACAATTAGAAAAAGCATCAAAGGTAACTTGTGAACATTATTGTAGACTTCCAATATTAGAAGAATACAAAAAAATGTTACATAGCAAGTTAGCAGACTTAAGCAATATGAGTAATGGTGGTTGTGGAACAATTACAGCAGGAATTTTTATTGGTGAATTTGCAGAAGAATTACCATGGATTCATGTTGATATTGCTGGTACATCATGGGTAGATAGTCCATGTTATGAATTCCAAACAAACTATGCAACAGGTGCATCAGTAACTACCCTATACCACATGCAAACAGTAAAATAAAAAATAGAAGACCTATTGCATAAAACAGAAAGTTTGACAAAAAATAATGTTTACATGCAGTAGGTTTTCCTATATCATTTTCACTTGCCATTGTAATCTACATTGTTTTGGCTTTTTTTATAAAAAAGATAAAATTTATATATTATTTATAAAAAATTGGAGAAAATTCATAGTTGAATACTTGATTTCTATTGGGTAGAAAATTATAATAATAACCAGTATAAAAAGTTATTCAAGTCAAAAGACAAATTACTAGAATGGAGGCTAATGTGGATAATCAAAATAATCAAAACAATCAAAGAAATGAAAATAATAATGGCCCAAGAAACAAGCAAACGATTATACTGCTTGTAGTTGTTGGACTTATTACAATTATAGCTATGACGTTACTAAATGAGTTTATTACAGGAAAAACAACAATTAAAGTAACCTACGACCAATTTGTTGATATGGTAGAGTCAGGAAAAGTAAAGGAAGTAGAAATCGGAAGTAACATTCGCTTTAAAACAAAAGAAAACTCTTTCTTAACTTATTATACACCATATCTTGAAGATGCCAATCGTAATGATATGCTAGAGCAAGCAGGCGTTACGTATGCAGGACAAGAAAATGAAACAAGTTCCTCTATTATTGATTTTATTGTAATCTATGTATTGCCACTTTTACTCGTATGGTTTGCCATGGGATTTTTCATGAAGCGAATTACTGGTGGCGGTGGTGTTATGGGTGTTGGAAAAAGCAATGCCAAAGTATATGTGCAAAAAGAAACAGGTGTTACCTTTAAAGATGTAGCAGGACAAGATGAAGCAAAAGAATCATTGGTAGAAATTGTGGATTTTCTTCATAATCCTCAAAAATATTCAAAAATTGGAGCAAAACTACCAAAAGGTGCGTTACTTGTTGGACCTCCAGGAACTGGGAAAACATTAATCGCCAAAGCAGTAGCAGGGGAAGCAAAAGTACCATTTTTCTCTTTATCAGGTTCTGATTTTGTAGAAATGTTTGTTGGTGTTGGTGCATCTCGTGTTCGTGATTTGTTCAAGCAAGCACAAGAAAATGCTCCTTGTATTATTTTTATTGATGAAATTGATGCCATTGGAAAAAGTCGTGATAGCCGTGTTGGTGGAGGCAATGACGAAAGAGAGCAAACATTAAATCAATTATTATCTGAAATGGACGGATTTGATACATCAAAAGGTTTGCTTGTTCTTGCCGCTACCAATCGACCAGAAATATTAGACAAAGCTCTTCTTCGTCCAGGACGTTTTGATAGACGTATTATTGTAGATAAGCCAGATTTAAAAGGTAGAATTAATATTTTAAAGGTTCATGCAAAGGGCGTTATGATGGACGATAGCGTAGACTTTGAAGCAATTGCACTTGCAACTAGTGGTGCAGTAGGTGCAGACCTTGCAAATATGATTAATGAAGCAGCCATTAATGCAGTAAAACAAGGCAGAAACTATGTAAGTCAATCAGACCTATTAGAAGCAGTTGAAGTAGTTCTTGTTGGAAAAGAGAAAAAAGATAGAATTATGAATGCAGAAGAACGTAAAATTGTTTCTTATCATGAAGTTGGTCACGCACTTATTAGTGCATTACAAAAAGATGCTGAGCCAGTGCAAAAAATTACCATTGTCCCTAGAACAATGGGTGCTTTAGGATATGTAATGCATACACCAGAAGAAGAAAAATTCTTAAATACAGAAAGCGAAATTCATGCCATGATTGTTATGGCACTTGGTGGACGTGCGGCAGAAGAAATTGTATTTGGAAATGTTACCACAGGTGCGGCAAATGATATTGAAAAGGCAACTCACTATGCAAGAACTATGATTACTATGTATGGTATGTCAAAGAAGTTTGGATTAATTGCCTTAGAATCAGTAGAAGACCAGTACTTAGAAGGTCGTAGAGTTCTAAATTGTGGAGAAGAAACAGCTTCTGAAATTGATAGAGAAGTTATGAAGATGTTAAAAGAAGCCTATGAAGAAGCAAAAGAAATGCTAAAAGCGAATCGTCCAATTATGGATAAGATTGCAAGCTTCTTAATTGAAAAAGAAACTATCACAGGAAAAGAATTTATGGAAATTTTCCATCAGTGTAAAAGAGAAATGGAAGATAAGCAACAAGATGTTATCTGTGAAGAAGTTGTAAAAGAAAACGAAACAGAAGAACTTGAAACAACAGAAGAAGTTGAAACAGTAGAAGAACACAAAGAATAGTTGTAGATAGACACCAAGAAAGTGTTTTCATACAACATGGATAATCATACAAAATCCCTTGCAGTAAGTAATATTATTGCAAGGGATTGCTATTGTATCAAAGTAGGAGTAGAAATTATGTTTCATATTGAAGAAGAATTAAAAAAACTACCAAGTAAGCCAGGGGTTTATTTAATGCATGATGATACCGATGAGATTATATATGTAGGAAAGGCTGTAAGCTTACGAAACAGAGTACGACAATATTTTCAAAGCAGTCGTAACAAAACAGCAAAAATAGAAAAAATGGTGTCAAAAATTGCAAGGTTTGAATACATTGTAACCGATTCAGAACTAGAAGCGCTGGTGCTTGAATGTAATCTGATTAAAGAGCATAGACCACGATATAATACCATGCTAAAAGATGACAAAGGGTATCCATACATAAGGATTACTGTCAATGAAGATTTTCCAAGAATAATGATGGCACGAACCATGAAAAAAGATAAATCAAGATATTTTGGGCCTTATACAAGTATGGGGGCAGTAAAAGATATTATTGAATTGGTTCAAAAGTTGTTTCAGTTACGCACTTGTAATCGTGTATTACCAAGAGATATTGGGAAAGAGCGTCCTTGTTTAAATTACCACATCAAGCAGTGCAATGCTCCATGTCAAGGATATGTTTCCAAAGAAGAGTATGGAGCTAGTATTGGGCAAATCATTGATTTGTTAAATGGAAAATGTGATGATATTCTTCACACCTTACAACAAAAAATGGAGGAAGCATCAGAAAATTTAGAGTTTGAAGAAGCCATTAAATATCGTGAGTTAATTCGCAGTGTAAAGCACATTGCACAAAAACAAAAAATGACCGATGGTTCTATGGAAGATAGGGATATTATCGCTTGTTCCGTAGACGGTCAAGATGCAGTTGTGCAAGTATTTTTTGTTCGTGAAGGAAAGTTAATTGGTAGAGACCATTTCCACTTAAATGTAGCAGTTGGTGACCAAACAAAAACCATAATGACAAGTTTTATCAAACAGTTTTATGCAGGAACTCCATTTGTACCAAGAGAACTATTGTTACAAACACCAATAGAAGATGAAGAAGTGATTGAAGCATGGTTATCAGAAAAACGAGGAAAAAAAGTAACGATACGAGTACCAAAAAAAGGGGAAAAAGAGCGTTTGGTAGATTTGGCAAAGAAAAATGCAGATATGGTATTAGAGCAAGATAGAGAGCGAATCAAACGAGAAGAAAGAAAGACTATTGGCGCATTAAAACAAATTGAGCAGTGGATAGGAGTATCCAATGTAAAACGAATTGAAGCTTTTGACATCTCAAACATTAGTGGTTTTGAATCAGTAGGCTCAATGGTTGTATATGAAAATGGAAAGCCAAAACGAAATGATTATCGTAAATTTAAAATAAAATGGGTAAAAGGTGCCAATGATTATGCTTCTATGGAAGAAGTATTAACACGAAGATTTGTCCATGGATTAGAAGAAAGAGAACAAAAAAAGAAAGAAGGAGAAGATACCACATTTGGAAGTTTTACTGTATTTCCAGATTTAATTATGATGGATGGTGGTCGTGGACAAGTAAATATTGCTATTTCTGTGTTAGAGCAGTTAGGGTTACACATTCCAGTTTGTGGTATGGTAAAAGACGATAACCATAGAACAAGAGGTTTGTATTATAACAATGTAGAAATTCCTATTGATAGGCACTCAGAAGGCTTTCATTTAATTACTAGAATCCAAGATGAAGCTCACCGTTTTGCCATTGAATATCATAGAAGTTTAAGAAACAAAGGAAGTGTCCATTCTATTTTAGATGATATTAAAGGAATTGGTCCAACAAGAAGAAAGGCGTTAATGCGTCATTTTGAAAATTTAGAGCAGATAAAAGAAGCTTCCGTAGAAGAATTAAAGCAAATTGATGGAATGAATGAAGCATCTGCAAAGGCAGTGGTTGAGTTTTTTTCTAAGAATGGTACAAAACGTTAGTTGTAGAATCATATAATAAAAATAGGTAGTTTACAGAAACATAATATCTTGATAGAATACAACTATAAAATGAAGCGTTAGTAAAGGAGAGAATGGTATGGGGACAGTATCCGTAAGTGCATTAATCAATAAAATGAGTTTAGAGAATTTAACACCAGAGCTTAATACTGATAAGATTAGAATTTTACATCCAGATATTAATCGACCAGCATTACAGCTTACTGGCTTTTTTGACCATTTTGATAATGAAAGAGTACAAATCATAGGATTTGTAGAGTATGCTTATATTTCAGAAATGACAAAGGAAGAACAGTTAGAACGTTTTGAAAAATTAATGAGCTATAAAGTACCTTGTCTTGTATATAGTAGAGGACATAGACCAAGTGAAGAAGTATTACGTTTAGGAGTAAAGTACGGTGTGCCTGTATTAGTTTCTACAAAGACAACATCAGATTTAATGGCAGAAGTGATTCGTTGGTTAAATGTAGAATTAGCACCAACCATTTCTATTCATGGAGTGTTAGTGGATGTATATGGTGAAGGCGTATTAATTATGGGAGAAAGTGGCATTGGGAAAAGCGAAGCTGCTCTAGAATTAATTAAACGTGGACATCGTTTGGTATCTGATGATGTGGTTGAAATTCGAAAAGTGAGTGATGATACTCTAGTAGGAAGTGCTCCAGGAATTACAAGACATTTTATTGAACTTCGTGGCATAGGTATTATTGATGTAAAAACATTATTTGGTGTAGAGAGTGTAAAAAATACACAGGCCATTGATATGGTAATTAAATTAGAGGATTGGAACAAAGATAAAGAATATGATAGACTAGGGCTAGAAGAAGAATATACAGAGTTTCTAGGAAATAAAGTAGTATGTCATCAAATTCCAATTCGTCCAGGGCGTAATCTAGCTATTATTGTAGAAAGTGCAGCGGTAAACTATCGTCAAAAGAAAATGGGATATAATGCAGCAAGAGAGCTATACAATCGTGTTCAAAAAAATATAGCACAAAGAATGGAAGACCAAGAATAATGAATTTTGAAAAAAAATTACAACAAATAGTAGCATTGGAAAATATAAAATTAAATGAACAATTAAAACCATATACTACCTTTCGTGTTGGTGGTCCAGCAACTTATTTTGTAGAGCCAGAAAGCATACAACAAGTGCAAGGTTTAATTTCATTATGCAAAGAACATCAAATTGACTGGTTCGTCATTGGAAATGGAAGCAATTTACTTGTCAGTGATGAAGGCTATGATGGTATGATTATTTCATTACAAAAACATTTTTCTCATGTGATCCATGAAGATGGGCAAATACGAGCAGAAGCTGGAGCAATGATTGCAAAAGTATCAAATACAGCAAAAAAACATAGTTTAACTGGATTAGAGTTTGCAGCAGGAATTCCAGGTACAGTAGGTGGTGCATTGGTAATGAATGCAGGTGCATACGGAGGAGAAATCAAAGATACACTAATAGAAGCAGTTGTATTAACAGAGCAAGGAGAAGTTCTTACATTAGAGGCAAGCCAGTTAGAGCTTGGATATCGAAAAAGTTGTATTTTAGATAAAAAATATATTGTATTAGAAGCACTATTTGGATTACAAAAAGGCAATGAAGAAAAAATAAAAGAAGATATGAAGCATTATAACGAGCAGCGTCGTTTAAAACAGCCACTAGATAAAGCAAGTGCTGGTAGCACATTCAAACGTCCAGAGGGACATTTTGCTGCAAAGCTAATTGAAGATGCTGGTTTAAAAGGCTATCAAATAGGTGATGCGGCAGTATCTGATAAACATGCAGGATTTGTAGTCAATTTAGGTAATGCCACATCAAAAGATATTATAAATGTGTGTAATTATGTGGCAGATACAGTAAAAGAAAAATTTCAAGTTTCTCTTGAAATGGAAGTGAAAAAAATTGGAAAATTTTAAATATACTTATGGTGATAGAAAAGGATAGAGGCGATGGAGTGTGTAATTGTAACAGGAATGTCTGGAGCAGGGAAATCCACTGCCTTAAATATACTTGAGGATAAGGGATATTTTTGTGTGGATAACCTACCCCTACCTTTGATTGAATCGTTGATAGAAAGTGCTACGTTAAAAGATAAAACAATAGAAAAAGTAGCATTTGGTATTGATATTCGAAGTAAAGTAGATACAAAAGAAGTAGAAGATGCAATTAAAAAGTTAAAAGAAAAAACAGTCGATTATAAGATTTTATTTTTAGATGCATCAGATGAGTGTTTAATAAAACGGTACAAGGAAACAAGAAGAAATCATCCGCTTTCCCATGGAGAGCGAATTGAATGTAGCATAGCAATGGAGAGAGAAAAAATTCAGTGTTTTCGGACAAAAGCCAATTATATTATTGATACTACCTTGCTATTAACAAAAGAATTAAAAGAAAAAATTGAGAATATTTTTATTCATGGGGAAATATATAATAATTTATATATTACAATTTTATCCTTTGGATTCAAATATGGAATACCAGTGGATTCTGACTTACTATTTGACGTACGGTTTCTCCCAAATCCATATTATATAGGTGAGTTACGGTCATTAACAGGAAATGACAGGGAAGTTCAATCATTTGTTATGAATAGTGACATCAGCCATGAATTTTTAAATAAGCTTATTGATATGGTACAGTTTCTGATTCCAAATTATATCAAAGAGGGAAAAAATCAGTTAGTCATTAGTATTGGTTGCACTGGTGGAAAACATCGCTCTGTTACCATTGCCAATGCATTATATAAAAAGTTATTAGGCGGTGAATACGGACTCAAAATAGAGCATAGAGATATTGAGAAGGATTCACAAAAGAAAGGAATGTAGATAATGTCGTTTTCTAGTGAAGTAAAAGAAGAACTCTCAAAACAATTTTCTAAATCCAGACATTGTGAAATAGCTGAATTAACTGCCATAGTAAACTTTTGTGGGCAAGCAAAAAAAACAACATGTGGTGGGTATCATGTTGTAATACAGACAGAAAATCTTACAGTTGCTAGAAAGTGCTTTACATTATTAGAAAAAACATTTAATATAAAGGCAGAGATTACTGTAAAAAGAAATGCATTTTTAAAAAAAAGTAGAACATATATTGTTTCCATCAATCATTCCAAAGATGGACTACGTTTATTACAAGCATTAAAGCTTGTAGATTATCAAGGAGTCTATGGGGGAATGGAACAATGTGTTAGCAATTTAATTATTCAAAGTAATTGTTGCAAGCGTGCATTTTTAAGAGGTGCATTTTTAAGTATAGGTTCGATTAGTGATCCAGAAAAGTTTTATCATTTAGAACTAGCAACAACAAAAGAAGACAAGGCAGAACAAATCAAAGAGCTAATGAAGCAGTTAGATTTAGATGCTAAAATTGTAACAAGAAAAAAATATTTTGTTGTTTATATTAAAGAAGGAAATCAAATTGTGGATTGCCTGAATCTAATGGAAGCTCATGTTAGTTTAATGAATTTTGAAAATATTCGTATATTAAAAGATATGAGAAATTCCATTAATCGAAAAGTAAATTGTGAAACTGCTAATATACAAAAAACAGTTTCTGCGGCAACCAAACAATTAGATGATATAAAATTTATTCGAGATACCATAGGGTTTTCTAATTTGCCAGATGGATTGGAAGAAATTGCACTTGCAAGATTAAAAGATCCAGAAGCAACATTAAAAGAACTAGGAGAAGCTCTTGATCCACCAGTAGGGAAATCAGGGGTCAATCATCGTTTGAGGAAGTTGAAAATTATTGCAGAGCAAATTAGGGAGGAACAAGGAGGAGAATTATGATTTCAAAAATGATCAAAATCAATTTGGCTTCTGGTTTAGAAGCAAGACCAGTTGCAATGCTAGTACAAGTAGCTAGCCAATACGAAAGTAGTATTTATGTGGTAGATGGCACAAAAAAAGTAAATGCAAAAAGTATTATGGGAATGATGACACTTGGATTGCATGTAGGTGATGAGATCGAAGTACAAGCAGATGGTAGCGATGCACAAGTGGCAATTGATAAAATTGAAGCATTCCTAAGTGAAAAATAAATAGTTATAGGGAGTTATAGAATAATGGTATAACTATTTGATAGTAGATAATAGTGATTTTTATGCACTTATCGTAATTCCTATTACAATTCATAGAAACAAATAGATCTCTCCGTATGTTATAAATTAGGTCAGAGTCCTTTATTTATAACATACGGAGCTTTTTTAATTGTAATGGGTATTACGGTCATAAATAGTAGAGAGCGCATTGTTTTTTAGGATTGTTTTT
>CAJFOH010000219.1 GCA_904395845.1 uncultured Lachnospiraceae bacterium | reverse complement strand
TTCTTCATTTTCTGCATAATGTTCTGTTAGCATTGCCTTAATTTCTTCTAAATTCTTTTCTCTTGTTTGCTTATCATCGGTAAATACTGCTTCTTCCATACGTTCTGGTGTTACTAAAGAAACGATTTCATCATATAATTCTTGTGGAACATCACAGCTTTCGTAGGAATGCTTTTCTTTTCCACATTCAGCAACGATTTTATCAATAAATTGAATCACCTCTTGATTCACTTCATGTGCTGCAAAAATCGCTTCTATCATAGTATCTTCTGGAACTTCTTTTGCACCAGCTTCTATCATAATTACTTTATCTCTTGTAGAAGCAACAGTTAATGTCATGTCAGAAACTGCTCTTTCATCTGCAGTTGGATTAAATACAAATTTTCCATCTACCAAACCTACTTGTGTTGTAGCTGTTGGTCCATCAAATGGAATATCTGAAATAGCAACTGCAATAGCAGAACCTAACATGGCTGTTAACTCTGGACTACAATCTTGATCCACTGACATAACTAAGTTATTAAGAGTTACATCATTTCTATAATCCTTTGGAAATAGTGGTCTCATTGGACGGTCGATAACACGAGAAGTTAATACTGCATTTTCAGATGCCTTCCCTTCTCTCTTATTAAAACCTCCAGGAATCTTTCCAACAGCATATAACTTTTCTTCGTACTCTACACTAAGTGGGAAAAAGTCAATTCCTTCTCTTGGTTCTTTACTTGCAGTAGCAGTTGAAAGAACCACAGTATCACCATAATGCATAAACACTGCACCATTTGCTTGTTTTGCTACACGGTCAACATCAACAGTTAATGTTCTACCAGCTAGCTCCATTGAAAAACTTTTATACATGGTATTCTCTCCTTTTCTTTTAAGGGGAAAACTGCCGAAACTACTAAATAAGATAGAAACAAAAAACAGGAACATTTGAAATACTGCTTATATCCTATTTAGTGGTCTCGGATAACAATTATCCCCCTAGTTATTCGTTCCATTATTTTTTAACAATATTGAGATTAATATAGAAGTATTAATCTTTTTGTATGTTATAGTTGTTTGTTAGCACATTAAGCTAATTGAAATCCTACAACACTAAAAAGATAGGGTGGATTGCTCCACCCTATAAAAAATTACTTTCTGATTCCTAACTTAGCAATTAATGCACGGTATCCTTCGATATCCTTCTTCATTAAGTAATCAAGTAAACCTCTTCTTTGACCTACCATCATAAGAAGACCTCTTCTTGAGTGGTGATCCTTTGGATTAACCTTTAAATGCTCTGTTAATTCAGTAATTCTTTCTGTTAAAATAGCGATTTGAACTTCTGGTGAACCTGTATCTTGTGGGTTTCTTCCATAAGCTGCAATAATTTCTGCTTTCTTTTCCTTTGAAATCATGATAATTTCCTCCTAAATAATAAATTCTTACCTTTTGCCAAGTGATGGTTGGAGTATCCACAGACTGAGCAAAGGCGTTACTTAAAAATAATAACATACTATATAAAACTTGTCAAAGATTTTATGAAAAATAACTTAATAAACTCATAGGAAAGTTTTTTATCCTAAAATTACTTGGATTATAAATTATAGGATAATGGTTATGATTCACCTAGTAATCTATTCAAAAATAACTCACGATTATTAATAAACAGTTTCATAGTGGTATAACATTCTGTATCTTCATAATTACACAGTTTAATCTGGTGATTATCAAATGAATAAATATCTACATCTGGTAATCCTAAAAGAATTGGTGAATGTGTTGCAATAATAAATTGGGAACCTTTCTCTTTCATTTTTGCAATTTGTAATAAAAGAGTCAATTGTCTCTGGGGAGAAAGTGCTGCCTCTGGTTCATCCATAATATATAATCCTTCCTTATTATAATTTTGAAAAAAAGACAAGAAACTTTCTCCATGAGATTGCTGGTGCAATGACTTCCCACCATATTGTTCATAAAAGATTTCCTTAGGAGTTGTATCTCTATACTCTTCCGATTTACTCGCCACATTAAAAAAACTTTCAGCTCTGAAAAAGAAACCACGTTTTGCTCTTCGATAACTCTTAGTAATTTTAATAGCATCGCATAATTCAGATACATCATTGTATGTTGAGAAATTGTAATTAACAGTTCCTCCCTCTGCGTTAAATCCATATGCCACTGCTATGGCTTCTAATAATGTAGATTTTCCTGTACCATTTTCACCCACGAAAAATGTAATTCTATTATCAAAATTTAGATATTCTAAATCTTTTAGTGAAGGAATATTTTTTAAGTAGGATTCTTTTGTAATTTTACTCCAATCTATACATATTCCCCTAATATAATTATCATTCAACACTGTATCCTTCTCCTTATTTTTTCTTTTTAGGTAATTTTTGCTTTAACGTTTTATCTAACAACTGACACTTTTCTTTTAGTATAATAACAAGTTTACTAAGTCCCTCTCCATATGTCTCCATTGCTTTTAACAATTCATAATTTAATTGATTCTCGTTAAAATAATCATGAGTAATATCATTTCGTTTCTTTATTAAATTCAAAATTCCATCTACATCATCATCACTATCAAAATTTGACTGAGCATATCGTACTTTACTAGACAATGACTCATCATATCCATAATCTCCATTTTGAATTTGAATAAAAGAAACAATATCTTTAAAAGATTGTGCAATTTTATTCAAACGACTATTCATACTTTCAGCCAAAGTATCTCTAAGCCTTTCATCTCCTATTCTACAATACGTTTCATAATCCTCTTTCATTCTTCTTGTATGTTTTTCCATTAACTGTAAACTATTTTCTATCGTTCTATCTAATACTTCTGGCGTTTCAACATGAAACCCAAGATCTTTTGGTATTTCAACCATACTATCACCCCTTTTCTAATATTCTTTTCCATCTATCATACTTTTTTTCTTCATTTTTTTCTTTCAAATATCGTTCATAACACTTGTGTATTTGATACAATTCTGCTTTTAATGTTCTTGGATAGTATTCCGTTAACTTATAACCATTCATTATGCCGAATAAAAAAATAAATCCAAAGGGATTAAAAGAATATAGTAACACATCTGACGATATTTCTTCCTTTTGAAAAAATTTTTTAACAAACCCACCAACTTTTTCCTGTTTTTTTTCATCTTCTGCATATACAATAATGTCAATATCGCTTTTTCCTACATCAAAGTCAGCACGAATATAACTTCCAAATATGATTACATTATAATCTTCTTCAGGGAAATATTGTAATAGCTGTCCTTGAAGTTTGATAAGCAAATTTCTTCGTTCACTCCAATTTGCATATTTTTTATCCATTTCTATTATCTTTCCTTCTTAACTATTTAATCCTTTACTAACATTTTATTTTTATTATAACAAATAAAACATAAGTATGCAATCGTATGCAATCGTATGCAACCGTATGCAACCGTATGTAATCATAAAGATCCCAACATAAATTTATATATAACTATTAAAAAAGTGGGTAAGTAATTTTAATTACTTATCCCACTTTTTTTAATCTTGTGAAAAGGTTATACAAAACCTAAACTTTCAAATACTTCTTTTACTGTTTCTATTTTCTTTGCCTTGTAAGCATTGGCTCCACAAAATAAAAGTCCGTTTTTCACATCTCCCTTAACCGCTTTTATTAAGGCATCTGTAATACAATATGGAATTTCTAATGGATTGCACTTACTAATACATTGATAACACTTTGTAATTGGAGTTTTCTCCCCTTTTTTTACCTTCTCTAACAGTTGATTGTTAATTGCCCTACCTGGCATACCCACTGGGCTTTTTACAAGTGTAATATCATCTTTTGTTGCATTTATATAAGCATTTTTATATTCCAAAGAAGCATCACATTCTTTGGTTGTGACAAATCGAGTAGCAACTTGAACTCCTTGCACTCCTAGAGAGAGGTAATGACTTACATCTTCTTTTGTTGTAATTCCACCTGCTACAATAACAGGAATTTTCTTTTTATACTTTTGTGCATAAGATTCCACTACTTCCATTATATGCTTTATTTCATTATCAAAGGTTTCTTTTTTATAAGATAGAATATCTTCCAAAGAAAAACCTAAATGTCCTCCTGCCATTGCTCCTTCAATAACAACCATATCTGGTGTTGTATTGTATTTTTTATCCCATAACTTACAAATAATATTTGTAGCTTTTACAGAAGAAACAATGGGAGCTAGCTTTGTTTGAAAGCCTTCTGTCAACTTTGGTAAATCTACTGGTAAACCTGCACCTGATATAATAATATCAGCCCCTTGCCTACATACCTCTTTTACATACTCTCCATAATTTCTTGTTGCAACCATAATATTAAACCCAACAACTCCACCTTTTGCAATCTTTCTTGCCTTTTCTAACTCACTTCCAATGGCTCTTAAATTGGCTTTTAAAGGATTGGTAGAAAAGTCTTTCTCCTGATACCCAATTTGAGCTGTAGAGATAATCCCCACACCACCTTGTAAAGCCACATTTCCAGCCAAATTTGATAAACTAATACCTACCCCCATTCCTCCTTGAACCAAAGGAATCTTTGCTGTCAAATCTCCAATGCATAATGGTTTTAATTCCATACTCATTTCCTTTCTGTTAACACAAGATGACGGGTTACATATTCCGAAAACGATTGTAGCGATGTTCTATTAACGCTTCTTTTGAAATTTTTGTATATACCTCTAAAAACTGTAACAATCGTTCTTCTAGTTCTTTTTTAATATTTTCTATATTTTCCATGGTTGCTGGCTCTTTTTCTGGAATAATCTGCTCAATCATTCCTAGCTTTTGCAAGTCATAAGAAGTAATTTTCATAATCTCTGCCGCTTCACTAGCACGCTTTGCATCTTTCCACAAAATAGAAGCAAATCCTTCTGGTGATAAAATAGAATAAATGGCATTCTCAAGCATCCATACTTCATCTGCCACAGCCATTGCAAGAGCACCTCCACTACCACCTTCTCCAATAACAATAGATAAAATAGGTACTGTAATATTGCTCATTTCATATAAATTTTTTGCAATTGCTTCTCCTTGTCCTCTTTCCTCTGCTTCCATACCACAAAAAGCTCCTGGAGTATCTACAAGACAAATGATAGGTCGATGAAATTTTTCAGCCTCCTTCATTAGTCGAAGCGCCTTTCTATACCCTTCTGGTGATGGCATACCAAAGTTTCTCTTTATGTTATCTTTTACATTTTTTCCTTTTTGCTGGGCAATTACCGTTACAGGAATATTGTGAAACCAACCAATTCCACCAACAATAGCACCATCATCACCATAACATCTATCCCCATGCAATTCTATAAAATCATCAAATAAAACATTAATATAATCAAGACCAGTTGGACGTTTATCCATTCGTGATACAAGTACACGACTCCATGCATCAACAAAACTTTCTTCTTGTTTTTCTACTTTTAATTGTTCTTTGTTTTGCTCATCATTACAATCATTGCTTTCTCCATCATTTTCATGTTCAACACTTTGTCCTTCTAATTTGGACTGTTCTACATTCAATTGTTCTATTTGTTTTATGTTCTCTAAATTAACTATCTCTATCTTATTACATACACACTCTTTTACACATTCTTTTTTATGAAGTTTTAAAATCTTTGATAGTGTATCTTTCATTTCTTCTCGCTTTACAATGGAATCTACAAATCCATGGTCTAAAAGAAATTCAGAACGTTGAAATCCTGCTGGTAACTTCTGCTTCATGGTTTGCTCAATGACACGTGGACCAGCAAATCCAATGAGAGCATTTGGCTCAGCCAAAATAATATCTCCTAACATAGCAAAGCTTGCCGTTACTCCTCCAGTTGTTGGGTCAGTAAGTACTGTAATATATAATAATCCTGCTTCGCTATGCTTTTTTAGAGCAGCAGATGTTTTTGCCATTTGCATAAGAGAAACGATTCCTTCTTGCATTCTTGCTCCACCAGAACAAGTAAATAAAATGACTGGAAGTTTTTCCTTTGTTGCCCTCTCTACCGCTCTAGCAATCTTTTCTCCTACATTATGTCCCATGCTAGCCATTAAAAAACGAGCATCCATCACTCCAATTACTGTTTCGCTACCACAAATTAAGCCTTTTCCTGTAATAATCGCCTCATCTAAATTAGTTTTTTCTTGCAGCTCCCTAACTTTTTTTTCATATCCTGAAAAATGAAGTGGATTATAAAAAGCAAGGTCTTTGTCCCATTCGTTAAATGTTCCCTCATCTATAATCTGCTCAATTCTTCTGTATGCATGCATACGAAAGTATCCATTACACTTTGGACAAATATAATGCCCCTCTATAACATCTTCCGTATAGATAGCTGCTCCACATTTATTACATTTTCTCCATAGCCCAGTAGGAATTTCTGGTTCCTTTCCAGACTCATTTTTTCTTTGCTGTATTGGTGTTTTCTTAAAAAAATCTCTAATCATGTTTAACCTCTCAATCTATTCCTACACGTCACTATGAAAAAAATCAATACATTTACTTGGAAAAATAAGTTTGAATAAAATGAGTATTTGTTTCCCCTTTTTTAAACTTTTCATGATTTAATACTTCATATTGAAACTCTAAATTTGTTTCAATTCCTTCAATTACCAATTCTCCCAAAGCACTATTCATTTTTTGAATTGCTAACTCTCGATTTTTATCAAATACAATTAACTTTAAAATCATGGAATCATAGTGTGGTGGAATGTGATAACCATTATAAATGGCAGAATCAATACGAATACCATTTCCTCCCGGAAAATGAATGTTATTAATTTTACCTGGACATGGTGCAAAGTTTTTCTCTGGATTTTCCGCATTAATTCTACATTCAATGGCATGACCTTTGATACAAACATCTTCTTGTGTCACCGATAATGGCAGTCCTGCTGCAATGCGAATTTGCTCTTTAATAATATCAATTCCAGTAACAATTTCTGTTACACCATGTTCCACTTGAACTCTTGTATTCATTTCAATAAAATAAAAATTATTATACTTATCTAATAAAAACTCAATGGTTCCAGCATTGGTATAACCTGCTGCCTTTGCAGCCTTTATGGCAGCTTCTCCCATTTTTTGTCGTAATTCATCGCTAAGTGCAACCGATGGCGCTTCTTCTATTAATTTTTGATGACGTCTTTGTATGGAGCAATCTCTTTCTCCTAAATGAATAACATTTCCATAATTATCCGCTAATATTTGAAACTCAATATGTCTTGGATGTTCAATATATTTTTCTACATACATAGTATCATCACCAAATGCTAACACAGACTCTCGTTGTGCCGTTAGAAAATTAGAATGAAATTCCTCTTTCTTATGAACAATTCTCATTCCTTTTCCGCCACCACCACTGGCAGCCTTTACAATCACAGGATACCCAATAGCATCTGCTATTTTTTCTCCTTCTTCAAAAGTATAAATAGGTTCTTCACTTCCTGGAACCACAGGCACTCCTGCTTGAATCATTGTATTTCTAGCTTCTGCCTTATTGCCCATTTTATTAATAACATCTGCACTTGGTCCAATAAATGTAATATTGCATTTTTCACATAGTGTAACAAATTTACTATTTTCTGATAAAAATCCAAATCCTGGATGGATGGCATCAGCTTTCATAGCCACTGTTGCACTTAAAATACTTTCCATATTCAAATAACTTTGGCTACTTTTTGCAGGTCCAATGCAAATAGCTTCATCTGCAAGCATAGCGTGAAGTGCATCTTTGTCAGCTTCTGAATAAACTGCAACAGTTGCAATTCCCATTTCTCTACAAGCTCGAATAATTCGCACTGCAATTTCTCCACGATTTGCAATTAATACTTTATGAAACATACTCTTTACCTATCCAATCATAAACGTTAATTCACAAACAACTGCAACTTTTCCATCCACAGTTGCTACTGCCTTTCCAATTCCAACTGGTCCTTTTTGCTTAATAATTTCACACTCTAATTTTAACTTATCTCCTGGAACAACCTTACGTTTAAATTTTGCATTGTTAATTGCTCCAAAATAAGCAACTTTTCCTTTGTTTTCTTCCACACTTAAAATAGCAACTGCTCCTACTTGCGCCAGTGCCTCAACAATTAATACCCCCGGCATAACAGGTTCTTGTGGAAAATGTCCCGCAAAAAAATCTTCATGAAATGTAACGCTTTTATACCCTACTGCACGAACTCCTGCTTCCACAGATTCTATACAGTCAATAAGCAAAAACGGATGTCTATGAGGAATAATTTGTTCAATCTCTTTAATTCCTAACATACAATTCACCTATCTTTCTATCGTTTTGCAATACGAAATAGTGGTTGCCCATATTCTACTACTTGTTCATTTTCTACTAATACTGCAACAACCTCTCCCTCGTATTCACTTTCAATCTCATTCATTAATTTCATAGCTTCAATAATTCCAACCACTTGCCCTTTTTTTATAACATCGCCAACAGAAACAAATGGTTCTGCTCCCTCTGCTTCTGCACAATAAAATGTTCCTACAAGCGGTGCAGTAATTACAAAGTCTGCTGGAATATCTTGTCTTTTTGTGGTATTACAGGTACTACTATCTACTGTTTCACTGGCCTTTAATTCACAAACTTCAATATTTTGTTGTACTTGTGGTTCAAAATTTGTTTGTAAATTAGAAGATTCTTTCTCTTTTTTTAATTTGATTTTTTCTTCTCCTTCTTCCAATTCAAACTCTGTCAAATTAGAAGATGACATTAAACGTACTAACTTTTCTATTTTTTCAAATTCCATATAGATACCTAGCCTTCATATTTTTTTACTAAAATACTTGCATTATGTCCACCAAAACCTAGAGAATTGCTAATTCCATAGGTGACATCTGTATGAATTCCCTCTCCAAACATATAGTTTAAGTCCATATCTTCTTCAGACTCTTTACTACCTACGGTTTGATGAATGTAACCTTCTTCAATAGATTTAACAAGAGTAATAAATTCCACACCACCTGCTGCACCTAATAGATGACCAATCATTGACTTGGTTGAATTAATCTTTAATTGATATGCATGGTCTTTAAATGCAAGTTTAATTGCTCGTGTTTCAAACAAATCGTTATGATGTGTACTTGTTCCATGAGCATTAATATAATCTACTTGGTCAGGAGTAATTCCAGCGTCTTTTATAGCATTTGTCATAGCCTTTGCTGCACCACTACCATCTTCTGCTGGTGAAGTAATATGATAGGCATCACAAGTAGCACCATACCCAACTACTTCTGCATAAATTTTTGCACCACGGGCT
>CAJFOH010000218.1 GCA_904395845.1 uncultured Lachnospiraceae bacterium | reverse complement strand
TTTTGCTCTTACCTGAAATGTAAGTCATATAACCATTTTCATATCCACCAATACCAAGCATTTCTTGGGCTAATCTTTTAAAGGAACTACTATCTGGAGTACCATTGTCATTATGTACTTGATACCAATTTACTTCATAGAAAGACTCATATCCATAAGTTCCATAAGAAGAAGATCCATAAGTACCTGGAGCCTTTAAAGCAATTTTATTGTCCCATAAATCTTCCATTGTTTGAAGGTTCATAGCTTTAAACTCTTCTGCAGATAATTGTTTATAAGTTATCTTTATTGAACTTCCATCTTTTTGTTCAACTGCTTGAACTGCTACCTTAGATTGTTGTTCTGGTGTTAGTTGTAAAAATGCTTGTCCTTGTAAATAGTCTAATACGTATCCTGTTTCAAACATTTCTTTATAATAGCTTTGAATTTTATCTGCACTATCAATTCTTTCATAGCTAAAGTTATTTGTAATATCAGAAGCAATATCTTTTACAGTAGAAATATTAAATACCATACTTCCATCGCCGATTTGTTGAGCGATATTTCCATCTGCATGAGCTTCTGGACCAGTTCCAGATCTTCTACCATTACCTCCATAGAAATAGCGACCATCCTGATTGTGTGCTGTTTCATGACTAAAGATAGAGAAAGCATATTCCCCACCTAAAGCTGCCTCTGCAATCCAATATACATCTGTTCCGTTGGCATAAGCTGCTGATCCATTCGCTGCTCCAAAACTACCAATCGCTTCATATACCCATTTCATAACAGGATCTTTTGTACTTCCTGAATTTTGAGTTCCTGAATTTGCATGTTCACTGCTTGGGAATGAAAATCTAGTATCATATTGAATGTTTACAAAGGAGTTTAGTAAGTTGGCTGAATTTCCCATCCAATTAGAAGAAGTTCCATAAAAACGTTCCAAGCGTTGTGCATAACTATCAATGGCACTCTTCATTCTTTCACGTTCTTGTCCATCTTTGTTTAAATATTGAGGATAACGATTCATACTTCCAATAACAAGTTGAGATGGCATGGAAATCAAGTACATATCTTCTTGTGGAGCAGTTAACATAGGAAGCACTATTTTCTTACGTGTTCCTAAATTATCTAAAATATCCCAAATACGATAATTAATAGTATCTTCTTTTCCTTCTATTGATTGTTCCTTTAAAATACCATCAAACTCATTCACAAACCAATCACTTGCATTTTCATATCCTGCAACTTCTTCTGCCATATAAGATAAGAAACTCATCATTTCTTTTCCTGTATATTTTTGAAGCACTTTTTGATAAAAATCATAGGTACTGCCTGTTGCTCTTAAATTT
The DNA here is from genome assembly GCA_904395845.1 of uncultured Lachnospiraceae bacterium. Taxonomy (GTDB): domain Bacteria; phylum Bacillota; class Clostridia; order Lachnospirales; family Lachnospiraceae; genus Fimimorpha. The sequence goes on along the minus strand of CAJFOH010000218.1, from coordinate 1,679 downwards.
TGTGCTGATGAGAGTAACTGACTTGTCAACTCTTCTCTTGTCATATCAGAAGCAATTAAACCTCCATTAAAGAACATCATATCACTTAAATTTACCCCACCAAAATTAATATGATACCACTTATCATAATAATTAAAGGCATACAATGTCTTTGTTAAGTTTTCTTTATTAAGTAATTGTTCTTTTACTTGCTTTTGTACTGCTTCATTTTTAAAGTATGTTGGAAACTCTCCTGATAATAATAATTTTGTAATTACATCATCTAATTTTGCTTTTACATTTTCATTATAATAATCAGTGTAAAGTCTACTTTCTGTTTCTGAAGTAACACTTGCAATATCTGTTTCATAGTCAAAACTATTTGCTAATTCTAATACTTCCTTTTTAAGATTTTCATCCATATCTACTACATAGTTATGGAATTGATAAGACAATCCTAAATCTGAAATTTCATAGGCAGCAATTAAATCTCCCATTAACCCTTTGTATTGTACAGAAAGTTCTTGTCTATTAGCATCTTCATATACAAGAATAATCTTAGCAATAGCGTTACTGTTATCCTTTTCAACACCTGTTACTAATGAGCCCTTGCTATCGACTGGAAGTACAAATTGAATGCTCTTTGTAGACATTTGGCTGTCTTTATTTATATTATTTCCATAAGCAATCCACTCATCTACACTTGCAAATGGCATTAATTTTGCCATATTTGCATAGGCAATTTCATTTTCTGCTCTGTAATCTTTATGATTACGTACTTCTCTATAATTAGGAATATTGTTTTTATTTTCTTGAATTTCATATTCAACTACTGAATTTGGAGTTGGGTCTGCTTTTAATGTTGGTAATGTTCCTTCTTTTACAACATCAAGATTCCAAATAGCTTCATCAAACTTTAATGTATCTTTATAAAATTCCTTAGAATAAATATCAGTTGTTTCTTTTACCTTATCTTTGTTGCTATTATTAATGTTTGTTGTAGCTGTTCCATTTTTGTATTCATAAACTTCTTTTGCATTTGCAAGTACATTAAAACCAGCAACTTTGCTAGCTGCTCCATTTGCAATACTTAAGGAAGAGGTAATACTTGGATTTGCACTATTTGGTCCTCCAATGATTCCACCATTACCAGTTTTGCTTTGTGCTTTAATTGTTACATTAGTAATACAATTCTTAATATCCTTACCACTATGCCATCCTGTAATACCACCAACTCTAGCTCCTAAGGTATGATAAATAGTACCTTCTAAATTTCCTGTTACATAACAATTTTCAATAACAGCATTTGAAGATGTTTGTCCAACGATTCCACCAATTGTATTATTACCTTTGATAGAAATATTAATTGCTGCACTGCTTTTAATAGTAGAATTATTAAGAACTCCTGCAAATGCTCCCATTTGATTTGCATTATTTTTTATACTAGAATCTACAATAAATGTATTTTCTATTACAGAATTATTTTCAATAGAATTTGCTAAAATACCCTGCTTATTTGTTGTAATATTTGCATTTTCAATGACAAGATTTTTAATTGTTGCCTTGCTTACCTTATCAAATAGGTTTGTTTTTAAATTTACAATTTTATGTCCTTGTCCGTCAATTGTACCTGTAAATGTTCCAAGGATTGCTGCTTGACTTTCAGAAATATTAGAAGCATCTAAATCTTCTGTAAGTGT
>CAJFOH010000217.1 GCA_904395845.1 uncultured Lachnospiraceae bacterium | reverse complement strand
TTGAGAAAATCTCAAATTGTGTTAAAAGAGTATTATGATAAGTACAAAGTTTCTGTTAGTATTGGTGTTGCATATGCTTCTTCTAAGGCAAATACGTATGAACAGTTATATCGATTATCAGATACTGCTTTATACAAGGCGAAAAAAGATGGAAAAAATACATTTCATTTTGATTAAAACAAAGAAACAATTCATTGTAGAATAAAGGTAAAAGAAACGTCTGGATATATTTGTTGAGTTATATATCCAGACGTTTTGTCTTTTCAAATCATAAAATAATGAATAGTAACGTAATTGAGTGAAAATATATTTTGGTATTTATAAAAATGATTCTAAAATATAAATCTTTGATTCTTTTTTATCCCAACAAATAAGAAGCTCATTATTCTCTTTAATTTCATACCAATATGAGCAATTAAAATATTGTGGACGTTCATTATAAGGGACACCTAGTTCATTTAACCATTCCTCTGAAGTTTCTGAGTAGGTAGAAAAATATTTTGTATTTGATTGGACATTACTCCACAGAAACATGCTTTTTATAACATCTATATTGGTGTAGGAATACACATGATAGCGAACACCATCTCCATGAAAGCTCGTTTCAGATTTCTTATAAATTTCTTTACATCCAGAAGAAATAGGAATAGTAATGTCCCAATTTTCTTGTAATACAAAAGTATAACTAAATGCAAAAGAACAGGAAGAAAATAGTGCAATAGAAAACATGATAAATAATACAAAACAAATACGTGCTATGAAGAAAGAAAATGATATATGCTTCATAACGATTCCCCTTTTTTGTATTCTAAAAGATCGCCTGGTTGACAATCTAGAGCTTCACATAATTTGATAAGTGTAGAAATTTTTAGCGCCTTTGCTTTCCCATTTTTTAACACCGATACATTAGCAAGGGTAATACCAACACGCTCAGAAAGTTCTGTGACACTCATTTTTCGCTTTGCAAGCATAACATCAATATTAAAAATAATTTCTCCTTCCATAAGTCCTCCTTAAATTGTTAAATCATTTTCTTCTTGTAGTGTAGCTGCTTTTCTTACTAAATGAGAAAGTATAGCAGAAGCAACAGAAATGGCGATTCCTATAAACATAATAAAAAAGGAAACAATTACTATACTTGGATGATTCATATTAAAAAAGAGAAAGACAACATTTCCTATAAAGAAAAATAAGGCATCTCCTAGGGATAAATTTGAAATCCAAGCAAGTAATTTTGAATTTTCTTTGGAAAAGGAATGATTGTGTTCCATGTGTAATGCTATTTTCCATAAACATACAAGTATTATATAAAAAGGAATAGCAGTACTCCATACAAAAATAAGCCATGGATAATAATAGTGGGATAAGTCAGGATAATAGCTTTTCATACTAGAAGCAAAAGATGGTATAAGAAAACCATAGACAATAAGGGAGCAAATACCCACTCCAATCACGATAAATTTAAGTAAGTTTGAAAGTTTTTGTTGTTCCATAAATAAATCCTCCTTAATTTTAGTGTTATAATTTATTTCTTTAACTATATCTTAGAAATATATAAAAGTCAATATAAATTTATTGTAATACGATAAAATAATAATGAAATACAATAATATTTATTTGCAAATAAGAAAAATAGAAGGTTGTAAAACAGTAGAAAAGAGTAACGTTATATATAATTAATAGATAAGCGATAAGTCTATTAAGAGTGTAATATTAGAATATAGATAGATAAGAATATGTATTATTTATTTTTATATTTCCAATTCATAGTGTTTTAAAAAAGTGATATACTTCATTTATAAGTAACCATATGTAACCGCAAGTAACCGTAAGTAACTGTAAGTAACTGTAAGTAAGAAGTTTATAAATAAGTTTATTTTTGGGTTGACAAATAAATATTGAAATGCTATGATACAGAGGTATGCCGCTCAATGAGGTTATAAGTAAGTCATTTTTTGTTTGGCTTCACCGCAGTTGGCGAGTAATGATAATAGGAGGTGCCATATGTACGCAATTATAGCAACAGGTGGTA
>CAJFOH010000216.1 GCA_904395845.1 uncultured Lachnospiraceae bacterium | reverse complement strand
ATGCACTAGAAAGCATTTCCAATTACTCTGTAACACAACAGTTACTTCCAATTACCTCTTATTTTATTTACTTTAACCATAACGACTATGTATTATCATCAAACAGCTTTACTACTACATGGTTTTTGTATAAATCTTTATCATTATCAAGTAATTGCTACGGGCGTTTTAAAGATACGATTACCAATGAGAATGGATATCATCGTTTGATTCCTATGTCACAATTTAAGGAAATATCCGATGATTATCTATATATTATTCCTATTAATACATTTTTATACTATAACGTTCCTGCTCAACTTTGTTTTATTGTTGACTCTGAGAAGTTAACAAAGCCACTACTTCCATTGTTGGCTCAAAGCAATAGTTCCTTGTATATTATATCAGAAGATGACTCCTTGTTATTTTCTCTTGGTGATACTTCTAATACAGTGACAACTGATTTGTTATCTAACCTTAGATTTAATGATACAAACATTGCGTCAACGAAGATTGATAAGCGAAACGTTTCTATTATGAAATTAACAGATACTACTACAAACTATACCTTTTATTATGTATTACCAAATACATTTATTCATTCTCTCCTTTCTCAGTATCAAAATATGTTTTTACTTGTTATTTTATCTGGTACTTTGATTGGAATTTTACTTTTATTTGTAGTAAGTAAGCATAATGTACGTCCTTATACTACTATGAATACTCAGTTAAAAGATTCTCTTTCTTTAACGGAACAATTACAACATCGTTTGGACGCATTACAACCTATTATTTATGTTTCTTATATTAGAAATCTATTACTTGGTAAAGTTTCCTCTAAGGAAGAACTTTTACATATTGAAGAATGTTTAACTCTTACTGATAAGACAAAGATTTATAGTTGCTTATATATTGTTACTTATCCTCAGGATACTTCTTTGCATGAAGTTGTAACAAATAAAGTGACAGAACCTGCTACCATTGGTAATGAAATGAGATGGTACGACACTTACATTGTGCCTCTTATTAAAAAACATTTTGGCGAACATCTTCATATGTATTCTCCAAAAAAATATCATTATGCTATTATTATTTCTCATGAAGATGTTACCAATACGGAAGAGGCTTTTTGCTCTATTAAGTCTATTTTTTCCAACTTTAATAGTGAATTATTGGAATCTTATTCTATTTTAAGTATTGCTGGAGTTGGTAATTATAATCATTATGCGGAAAACCTATGGAAATCTTATCAGCAAGCATTAGAATCAGTTAGTTATGCTTCTGGTACAAATAGCATTTGTTGGTATGGCGCTTTGCGTGTTAGTTCTGATAGTTATTATTTCCCAGCTCAAATATCAGAGTCTTTAACAAACTTTATTACAACAGGAAATACATACCAAGTAACAGAAACGTTTAAATTTATTATTAAAGAAAATATGGAACTACGAACATTATCCTATCCTAAGTTACAGCATTTACTTATGGAGTTGTATCATATTATTTCTCGTATCCGATACAGCATCCCTGACTCTGATGTAACTTGTGAGTTAGAATATATAGACAAGCAATTAAAGGAGCATTTGTCGTTTCGTCAATTAGAGGATATTGCTAATAAGTTATGTGAATTTTTTGCCCAATATACCTCTCAAAAACAAACGATTATACAAATCAAACAGTTTATTAAGGAACACTATAAAGATGCATCTTTATGTCTTTCTATGCTTTCTGATGAATTTCACTTATCGGAAAGCTACTTATCTTACCTATTTAAAGAATCTACTGGCGAAAACTTTTCTATGTATTTAGAAACCATTCGAATGGAGGCAGCTATGAAGTTAGTGAAGGAAACTTCCACTCCCCTTTCTGATATTTATTTAGAAGTAGGTTATAATAATGCAAATAGCTTCCGCCGAGTCTTTAAAAAGACTTATGGGGTATCTGCAAAAACAATTCGTGATACCCAAAAAGTTTCCTAATATAGATTTGAACTTATTATTAGAAAGGTGGTTATTATGTATTCCATTGATACTTGTACTCCAGAAGAAGTAGGTATTCCTTCTTCTTCTGTAATTGCTATGATAGAAGAATTAAATAGCTATCAAGTTCCCTTACACTCTCTACTTCTTGCTAGAAAAGGAAAGCTTTGTTTTGAAGCATATTATAAGCCATTTAAAAAAGACCAACTACATCGTATGTTTTCTATTGGAAAAAGTTTTACTTCACTTGCTATTGGACTTTTGGAAGAAGAAGGAAAACTATCCTTAGATGATTGTATTGTAACTTACTTTCCTGAGTATGTTCCACAAAACCCTCATCCTTGGCTTACTTCTATGACAATTAGGGATATGCTTAAAATGCAAACATGCCATTCTACAACTACTTACAAAAAAAATCCTGATAAGGAATGGGTAGAAAGTTTTTTTACTACCCCTCCTACTCACCCATCTGGTTGTACATTTATTTATGATACATCTGCTAGTCATACGTTATGTGCATTGGTAGAGAAGCTAACCAAACAAAATATTCTTGATTATTTAAAAGATAAAGTACTAAATGAGATTGGATTTTCTAGCCAATCCTATTTTATGAAAAATCAATTTGGTACTTCTATGGGTGGCTCTGGACTTATGGCAACTCCTATGGATTTGTTGCAACTAGGACTTTTACTTATAAATAATGGAACATCAAAGAATGGAAAACAACTTCTTCCACCAAATTACTTAAAAGAAGCATTGTCTTTTCAATGTAGTACCATTCCTGCTGCTTCTCCTGAAGAATCTTATGGATATGGCTATCAATTTTGGCGTACGAATCATAATGGATTTGTAGCTTATGGTATGGGTGGGCAACTTATGATTTGTCTTCCAGATTATGATTTGGTTTGTGTTACTACTGCTGATACACAAGAATTTAAAGGTGGAAACCAAATGATTTACAATGCTTTGTATCAACACATTCTTCCATCATTATGTAGTGTTCCATTAAAGGAAGATAACACAGCTTATCATGTCCTACTAGAAAAAATAAATACACTTACCTTACCGTTTCTAAATGGTAGATATGAAAATATTAATGGAGAGTCATTGGCTAAGAAACACTGGAAAATAACTGCTGAAAAGAAACCATTTGATATGTTTTATTTTACTTTTTCCAATGATAAAAAGGAAGGAAACTTACATCTTTTTATTCAAGGAGATTGGCATACTATTCCTTTTGGACTTGGGTCTGTGGTAGAAGGGATTTTCCCTATTTATAACGAACGTATAGCAACTTCTGGTGCTTGGATTTCAGACACTACGTTCTATGTAAAATGTCAACTGATTGGAGAATCTGTGGGAAGTGTTCATCTTCAATTTACATTAAAAGAAAATGAAGTTTGCGTGTTTATGAAAAAGGTAGAAGAAACTATGTATGGAGAATATCAAGGATTTTTGATGGGAACTCCTTTAACAAACTTTTAATAGCAATCCCCCTATTGATTATGTTCTATAATTAATAGGGGGATTATTTTACATAGACTTTTTACAGTTCATT
>CAJFOH010000215.1 GCA_904395845.1 uncultured Lachnospiraceae bacterium | reverse complement strand
GTTCTAATTGATCTCCATTTGCAGATTTCATATCAAGTTCCACTTGACGAATGTTACGTTCTAAGTCTAAAATATCTTTTTTCACTTCCAATAATTGTTCGTAAATAGTAGTGTTATGAGTTAGTTCTTGGTGTTGTGCCAAATATCCAATGGTTTTTCCTTTGGCAAGGGTTACTTCTCCAGAATCAGGAGATAACAATCCCATGATGATTTTTAAAAGAGTAGACTTTCCTGCACCGTTATTTCCAACGATGGCTACTTTTTCACGATCTTCAATATGAAAGGAAGCATCACGAATAATTGTTTTATCAATAAATGATTTGCTTATATTATTACAGGCTAAAATCATAATTCCCTCCGTATAATGTAAAATATCAAATTATATATACAGTTATACTAAAAAACTAGATATATGTCTATAATTGTATTTATGAAAATACAAAAACAACGATTGACACTTTTTTTCTCAAAAGATATAATACTTGAAAGAGAAGTGAATTGATAGTAAGGAAAGATTTATCAATACAAGTGAAATAAACAAAGAAAGGTGGAACACTGTGGAACAAAAAGAAATATCCAGAGCAGTAATTAAAAGACTTCCAAGATATTATCGTTACTTAGGAGAATTAATGAAAGAGGGGGTAGAGCGTATATCCTCTAATGAATTAAGTGAACGTATGAAAGTAACCGCATCTCAAATTAGACAAGATTTAAATAATTTTGGTGGATTTGGGCAACAAGGATATGGATATAATGTTTCTTATTTATACAACGAAATTTCTAAAATTTTAGGGATTGATAAGCAACATAATATTATTATTATAGGTGCAGGGAATTTAGGGCAAGCTATTGCTAATTATACGAATTTTGAACGTCGTGGGTTCATGATTAAAGGAATGTTTGATATTAATCCAAGATTAGTAGGAATGACAGTTCGTGGAATTGAAGTATATCCAATTGAGAAATTAGAACAATTTATTAAAGAGAATGATGTACAAATTGCAGCACTTACCATTCCTAAGTCAAAAGCAAAGGAAATGGCTGAAAAGGTAATTTCTTATGGTGTAAAGGGAATCTGGAACTTTGCCCATATTGATTTGGACTTACCAGAAGATGTTGTAGTAGAAAACGTTCATCTATCCGAAAGTTTAATGCGATTATCTTATAAAGTAACTCATATGGATCATAGCATTAAAGAAATTCCAAGATAGGTTTATGTATGATAATTGGGATTGGAACTGATATTGTTCAGATAAGCCGAATAAAAAAAGCTATGGAAAAATCACATTTTTCCAAAAAATGCTTTACAGATAGAGAACAGATACAGGCAAACAATTTGGTGGCTTCTTTTGCAGGATATTTTGCAGCAAAAGAAGCTGTGGCAAAAGCATTGGGAACTGGATTTCGTGGATTTGGACTTTTAGACATTGAAGTTGTGAAAGATGAGTTTGGAAAACCATCCATATGTTTATATAATCAGGCAAAGCAACGAAGCAAAGAGCTAGGAGTTACGAATATATTAGTATCTATTTCCCATGAGAAAGAATATGCCACTGCGTATGTAATAATAGAATAAAAAAAAGGCTGTTTCAAATATATTTGTAACAGTCTTTTTCTATATAGAGAAGGAGAGTGACCGTATGGAATATTTAGTAACGAAAGAACAAATGAAGCAAATAGAAGATAAGGCAATGAATCAAATAAAAATTCCGTCTATTCTTTTAATGGAACAAGCGGCTATGGGGATATTAGAAGAAATGGAAAAGGAAGAGCAGATACAAAATAAAATTTTTATTTTATGTGGGATGGGTAATAATGGAGCAGATGGATTGGCTTTAGCACGTTTGTTACATCAAAAAGGGTATTTGTCCGTTATGATTGGCATTGTAGGTCAAGAAGAAAAAGGAACAAAAGAGTGGCAGATACAATATGAAATGATAAAAAATCTTAAAATAGAATATGTTATTGGAACTGATTGGATTGAGGATATGAATTTTTCCAACTATGATTGTATCGTAGATGGGCTATTTGGTATTGGATTATCAAGGGAACTAAAAGGAAACTATTTTGAAATTGTTCATAAGATAAATAAGGTGGGAAATAAAGTATATGCTATTGATATTCCGTCTGGTATTTGTAGTAATACAGGGAAGGTTTTAGGAATTGGGATAAAAGCTTATAAAACAATAACATTTGAATATAAAAAAATAGGATGTATGTTATATCCTGGTGCTGAATATAGTGGTAATATAGTAGTGAAACATATAGGTATCCCAACATACATATCAAATAATTTTCCATTTTCTTATTATACCTATTCTTTAAGTAAAACCATACATACTTTGTTGCCAAAAAGAGCATCTTATTCCAATAAGAGAACATTTGGCAAAGTTGTTGTATTTGCTGGTTCTAAAAATATGGCAGGAGCTGCATATCTATCAGGTAGGGCAGCCTACGAAATGGGAGCAGGTTTAGTACAGATAGTTACTTGTGATTCCAATAGAGAAATTATACAAACCTTATTACCAGAAGCTATTTTAACAACATATGATCCAGAAGATATTTCATGGGAAGAAATAAGCCATGCAATAGACTGGGCAGATGTGATTGTAATTGGACCAGGGTTAAGTGTGAAAAATTATGCAAAACAACTCTTGCAATTTGTTTTAAATAATAGTAAAGTACCAATAGTAATTGATGCAGATGGATTGAATATATTGGCAGAGAACAGTTCATTAATAAAAAAGTGTAACAGTCAGATAATTTATACCCCACACTTAAAAGAATTTAGTCGCTTAATAAAAAAAGATTTGGAAGAAATCAAAAAGGATTTATTTACTGCCATTCAATCCTTTTTGGATAATAGCAATCATATTCTTGTGTGTAAAGATGCAAGGACAATTGTAGGTAGAAATGGAACACCATTTTATATCAATCAGTCAGGAAATCATGGGATGGCAACTGGTGGAAGTGGTGATGTATTAACTGGTATGATTGCTGGATTAATTGCACAAGGATTATCTTTAGAAGATGGAGCAGTAGTGGGAGTATATCTTCATGGCTTAGCAGGTAATAGCGCTTGTAAAGAAAAGGGAGCGTATAGTATGAAAGCAACAGACATTTTAAATCATATATCCAAAATAACAAATGTTTGTTAGAACTGTTGTAGGTCATGTGACTTTTTCATATACACTAATTTGAAAAAGAAAAGATGTGTGACTTTGTTATGTTACATTTATTTGCAAAGAAAGATTAGAAGAAAAGAGAGGAAACGAAAGTGAAATATTATGATAGAGTATATGCAAATATTCATTTAGATGCGATTTCACATAATATTTGTCAAATAAAAAATAAGCTTTCCAAGGAGATACAAATATGCTCTGTTGTAAAGGCAGATGGCTATGGTCATGGAGCAGTTCCTATTGCAAAAGAAATAGAACCTTTTGTATGGGGATATGCAGTTGCCACAGTGGAAGAAGGCATACAACTAAGAAAACACCAAATAGGGAAACCTATATTATTATTAGGATATCATAGTAATCACCATTTGGAAGAAATTATAGAACATGAAATTCGTGCAACTGTTTTTCAATGGGATGTGGTAGAGGAATTATCAAAACGAGCAGTTGCAATGAATAAAATTGCTTATGTTCATATAAAAATAGACACAGGTATGGGAAGAATTGGTCTTATGCCTAATGAAGCAGTTTCATTTATTGAGCAAGTGTCTACATTACCAAATATTATTATAGAGGGAGTTTTTACTCATTTATCAACAGCAGATGAAATAGATAAATCCTATTCCCACTATCAATTAGAGCAATTTTATCAGGTGAGAAAGGAATTGGAACAAAAGCAAATTTCTATTCCGTATTATCACTATGCTAATAGTGCTTCTATTATTGAGTTTAATTGTGAGTATAGTAATTTAGTGCGTGTTGGAATTAGTCAGTATGGATTGTATCCATCAGAAGAGGTGAAAAAAAGTAATCTTTTACTAAAGCCAGCTCTTGAATTAAAGTCACAAGTTATTTATGTAAAAGAAGTGGAAGCTGGAAATTATATTGGTTATGGGGCAACCTATCAAACAAGCAAAAAGACAAAAATAGCTACCATACCAGTAGGTTATGGTGATGGATATCCAAGAAATCTATCCAATAAGGGTGAAGTATTAATACGTGGCAAGAGGGCGTCTATTATTGGTAGAGTATGTATGGATCAATTTATGGTGGATGTCACTCATATTGAAGATGTAGCAGAGGGGGATATGGTTACCTTAATTGGAAAAGATGGCAAAGAGGAAATTACAGTTGAGGAAGTAGCTACCAAAGCTGGAATTTTTAATTATGAGCTAATTTGTATATTAGGAAAGCGAATTCCACGAGTATATATGAGAAATAATAAAGTAATTGGATGTAAAGATTATTTTGAAGATACCTATGAAAATTTCTATAAATAAAAATTTATAGAAAGACAGAATACACACTTGATTTTTGGCAATAATAAAGATACAAATCTTTGTAATGGAGTGTGAATTTAGTGATTATTAAACGTGGAGATATATATTATGCAGATTTAAGACCAGTAGTAGGTTCTGAACAAGGTGGGATACGTCCAGTGCTTATTATTCAAAATAATACTGGAAATAAGCACAGCCCAACCGTTATTTGTGCAGCAATTACATCAAGGATGAAAAAAGCAAAAATTCCAACACATATTGAGTTGGATTCTAGATATTGTGATATTGTTAAAGATTCTGTTATTTTG
>CAJFOH010000214.1 GCA_904395845.1 uncultured Lachnospiraceae bacterium | reverse complement strand
TATTTTTTCAGAGCCACCAGTAGATATACTATATGAAACTACATTTCCTTATGAAGAGGGAGATACTATCTTTTCAGTAGAATATTTACCAGGGCAATTTGACCAACGTGCAGATTCAGCAGAGCAGTGCGTCAAATTTTTAAATGAAACAGAAGAACCAATTATTCGCTCAGCAGTTACATATGTAATTTCAGGAACACTAACAGAAGAAGAACGTTCTCGTTTAAAAAGTCACTGTATCAATCCAGTAGACTCAAGAGAAGCAGACTTAGAGATTCCAGAAACATTAGTAACCCATTTTGATGAACCATCTGATGTAGCTATCTTTGATGGATTTAAAGATATGACAGAAGACCAACTACATCAGTTATATAGCTCTTTAAACCTTGCAATGACATTTAAGGATTTCCTTCATATTCAGAAGTATTTTAAAAATGAAGAACGTAGAGATCCATCTATGACAGAAATTCGTGTATTGGATACCTATTGGTCCGACCATTGTAGACATACTACATTCCAAACAGAATTAAAGAATATTACATTTGAAGATGGATACTATCGTGTGCCAATAGAAGAAACTTATAATGAGTATTACCGTACCCATAAAGAAATATTTAAACATAGAGATGACAAATTTGTTTGCCTAATGGATGTAGCATTAATGGCTATGAGAAAATTAAAAGCAGAGGGAAAACTTGAAGATCAAGAAGAATCAGAAGAAATTAATGCTTGTTCTATTGTTGTGCCAGTTTTAGTAGATGGAGAAGTTGAAGAGTGGCTAGTTAACTTTAAAAATGAGACTCACAATCATCCTACGGAAATTGAACCATTTGGTGGTGCTGCCACTTGTCTTGGAGGAGCTATTCGTGATCCACTATCTGGTCGTACTTATGTATATCAGGCAATGCGTATTACAGGTGCTGCCGATCCAACAAAACCATTATCAGAAACATTAAGTGGAAAGTTGCCACAAAAAAAGATTGTAACTGGTGCAGCACATGGATATAGCTCTTATGGAAATCAAATTGGATTAGCTACTGGCTATGTAAAGGAATTGTATCACCCAAATTATGTGGCAAAACGTATGGAAATTGGTGCAGTTATGGGAGCAGCGCCAAGACGAGCCGTTATTCGTGAAACATCTGATCCAGGCGATATTATTATTTTATTAGGTGGTCGTACAGGACGAGATGGATGTGGTGGAGCAACTGGTTCTTCCAAAGCTCATACAGAAGCATCTATCGAAAGTTGTGGAGCAGAAGTTCAAAAAGGAAATGCACCAACAGAAAGAAAAATTCAGCGATTATTTAGAAGAGAAGAAGTAAGTAAATTAATTAAAAAATGTAATGACTTTGGAGCAGGTGGCGTTTCAGTTGCCATTGGCGAATTAGCAGACGGCTTACAAGTGGATTTAGATAAAGTTCCAAAAAAATATGCAGGTTTAGATGGAACAGAAATTGCTATTTCCGAATCCCAAGAGCGTATGGCAGTTGTTATTGATAAAAAAGACGTAGAACAATTTTTGGCTTATGCAAAGGAAGAAAATTTAGAAGCAGTAGAAGTAGCAGTAGTAACAAAAGAGCCACGTTTAGTATTACGTTGGCGTGGAAAGGAGATTGTAAATCTATCTCGTGCTTTCTTAGATACCAATGGGGCTCATCAAGAAGCAGATGTTACTGTTACAATGCCAAAAAAAGAAGAATGCTATTTTACAGAAAAGAAAGTGGAAGATGTAAAAGCTACATGGTTTTCAATGCTATCTGATTTAAATGTATGTTCTCAAAAAGGGTTAGTAGAAATGTTTGACAGTTCCATAGGAGCAGGTAGTGTGTTAATGCCTTATGGTGGAAAATACCAATTAACAGAAACACAAGCTATGGTAGCAAAGCTTCCAGTATTAAAAGGAACAACAGATACAGTAACAATGATGAGTTATGGTTTTGATCCATATTTATCTTCTTGGAGTCCATATCATGGTGCTATTTATGCAGTGATTGAATCCATTTCTAAAATTGTCGCTTCAGGTGGAGATTTTAGTAAGATTCGTATGACCTATCAAGAGTACTTTAAGCGAATGACAACAGACCCAAAAACATGGGGAGAACCATTTAGTGCATTACTTGGTGCATACAATGCGCAAATAGGATTTGGACTTCCATCAATTGGTGGAAAGGATTCTATGTCAGGTACATTTAATGAGATTAGTGTGCCACCAACATTAGTATCTTTTGCAGTAGATATTGCATCTGACAAAACAATAATTACGCCAGAACTTAAGAAAGCTGGAAATCGATTGGTACTATTTAAGATAGAAACTGATGAATATGACTTACCAAATTACCAACAAATTAAAAATGTATATGGAACAATTTTTGAACAAATTAAGGCTGGTAATATTATTTCCGCTTATGCACTACAAGCAAATGGGATTGCAGAGGCAGTAAGTAAGATGGCATTTGGCAATCAGTTAGGTGTTACTATTGATACATCAGTGACAAAAGAAGAATTGTTTGAATCTGCATATGGAACTATTGTTGCAGAAGTAACAGAGGCATTTGATGCTTCACTTGGACAAGTAATTGGTAAGGTAATAGAAGAGTATCAATTTATTTATGGAGATGTTGTTATTGATGGAAAGGAAGCAGTAGAGTGCTGGAAAGCTCCACTTGAAAAGGTATTTCCATCTGTATCAGAAAAAGTACAACCAAAAGTAGATACACCAATCTATAAAGCTGATAATGTTTATGTTTGCAAGAATAAAGTAGCAAAACCAACTGTATTTATTCCAGTATTTCCTGGAACTAATTGTGAGTATGATAGTGCAAAAGCATTTGAACGTGCAGGAGCAAATGTAAACATTAAAGTGATGAAAAATCTAACAGAGCAAGATATTAGAGATTCCATTCATGTATTTGAAACTGCAATAAAAGAGGCACAAATTATTATGTTCCCAGGAGGATTTTCAGCAGGTGATGAACCAGATGGCTCTGCAAAATTCTTTGCAACTGCATTTAGAAATGAAAAATTAAAAGAAGCAGTAGAAAAACTATTATACGAGAGAGATGGTTTAGCACTAGGTATTTGTAATGGGTTCCAAGCATTAATTAAATTAGGTTTAGTCCCATTTGGAGAAATTTGTCAACAAACAGAAAACTCTCCAACACTAACTATGAATACTATTGGACGCCATGTATCAAAAATGGTATATACAAAAGTAGTAAGTAACAAGTCTCCTTGGTTACAACAAGCATCATTAGGTGGAGTATATTGTAATCCAGCTTCTCATGGAGAAGGAAGATTTGTTGCCAACAAAGAATGGATTGAGAAGTTATTTGAAAACGGACAAGTAGCAACTCAATATGTAGATATTCATGGAAATCTTGCACAATCAGAAGAATGGAATCCAAATGGTTCTTATGCAGC
The DNA here is from genome assembly GCA_904395845.1 of uncultured Lachnospiraceae bacterium. Classification (GTDB taxonomy): domain Bacteria; phylum Bacillota; class Clostridia; order Lachnospirales; family Lachnospiraceae; genus Fimimorpha. Next base: position 18,901 of record CAJFOH010000214.1, on the reverse strand, counting down.
CATTGAAGGAATTACAAGTCCAGATGGTCGAGTATTAGGAAAAATGGCACATTCAGAAAGACGTGGAACATCAGTTGCCATTAATATTTATGGAGAGCAAGATTTAAAACTATTTGAATCAGGTGTAAGTTATTTTAAATAAAAAGACAATTGAGAAAATAGAATAATATGAAAGAAGTTAAAGTAGAGTAAAGAATAGAACTTTCTCTACTTTAATGTTTTTAGAAGAGAAAAAATTAGTATTGAAGAATTGAAAGGATAAAAAGAAACATAATATTGTAAGAAAATATTAACTGTGCTACAATACCAATGTATTATAGATTTAGAAAAGAGGAGAATATATATATGATAAAAAAGCAGATAGCATTTTTATTTTGTTTTATAGGTTTGCTATTGTTGTCAGGGTGTAAGGAAAAAAATATAATAGAAGAAAACGAGGGAATGGTTATACCCCAAGAAATTAAAATGCAACGTAAATATAGTGATCTAAAAACAGATTGGATTAATGGTTACATTGTAATAATGAATACTGTATTTACAAAAATTGATAATAATGTAGGAGAACCAGTATTTTCCTTGTATGAATTAGAAAATGGAGAGCCACCTTTGATGATAACAGGTTATCAAAAAGAAGATGGAAGTGGAAAATATTATATTTATAGCTATGAAGATACAACTTTATATGATTTAGGTGAACTTACAGGGAATTTATATATAAATAAAGAGGAAGAAGAAATTTATGTAGAAACAGAAGATGGCAATTATTTGTATCAGTTAAGGGAGCATCGATTGTGGATGCAGCCAAAGGAAGATAATGACTTTAGTAATTATTTGCCATTAGACACAAGATCGTTAAAGGATAGTCAAGTGAATTCAGATAATATCGTAGATTTCATTATAAAGTAAAAGATACCCCCAAACAAATGATTCTGTTTGGGGGTGTTTTTGTATTAAAATTATTGAGAAGTACTTAACGTATTTGAAGTATTAATTTCAAAAGGAAGGGCAGAATAGTTGGCTGGAGAAGATGAATAGGTTTCATTTTCTTTATTGTCATCATCTGCTTTCGTAGATTCTTCTTTTGTATCTTCTTCCGTAGAATCGTCGGTGTTTTCCTCTGACTCGTCCATATCATCTTCTTTGAAGTACGGTGAATGAATATGGCAATTACTTGTTAATAATCCATTTGGTAATGCATATTTTGTATCATCAGTTTCTGCATGATCTTTCATATCACTTGCGTCAATAATTAAATAAACCTTTTTTTGGACAGATTCACTTGGGCAATACTCATTTGCAAGATGATTGGATTTTTCACATACAGAAACTTGTACATGTCGGTTACAATAAGTTGTTGGAGCAGTTCCAGGTGCAAAATATTCATCATATACTACACTATTGCTATCTTCACTATCACAAACACCATCAATGGCTAATAAACCAGATTTGCTACATATTCTTGCTGTTTCTAGTTGATTTTTTTGTGAAAATCCAATATCTTCCTTCCCTTCATGAATTCTTTCCATTACTTTTTGCCATATAACCTTGTGATAACTACCACTACCAAGTGACTTAGAGTCATCATAGCCAGACCAGATACCAGCAGTATAATAAGGGGAATATCCTATAAACCATAAATCATTAGAGTTTGTAGAAGAACCACTTTTTCCTGCAACAGACATATTAGGAACCTTACAAAGTTCACCTGTTGCATTAATCCCATATTCTTTCCAAGGACTATCACCATTAATAGTATCTTCCATAGCAGCAGTCATTAAAGCGGCAGTGGTTTCTTTTAGTACAGTTCGAGTTTTTGGAGTTTTTTCTAGGATAACAGTTCCATTTTTATCCAATACCTTAGTATATAGTACAGGTTCTACATAAATTCCATTATTTTCAATAGATGCATAGGCAGCAGTAATTTCTAAATTGGTTACTCCATAAGTCAATCCACCAAGTGCAAGAGATGGAACAATATCGGATAATACACCTTCATCTGTTTGTAAGGAGTCAACTAATGTTGTAATACCAAAATCTTTTGCATAATCAAAGCCCAACTTTGGAGTTACAGTATTAACAAGAGCCTTTGCAGCTACAATATTCATAGAGTAGGCAATCCCTTGTCGAATATTTGCATAGCCTACGTATTGAGAGTTCCACCAGTTAGCAAATGTTTGATTACCAGCACTAAAAGGTGCATCATAATAAGTAGTAGCTAATGTAGCGCCTGCAGTATCAATAGCTGGAGCAAAAGCAGTTAAAACTTTAAAACAAGAACCAGGTTGACGTTTGGAATCGGTAGCACGATTAAGGACACGATTTCCAGTTTTTTTACCACGTCCACCACTAAGTGCTAACACATGTCCAGTAGATTGATCCATAATTACCATGGAGGCTTGTGGTTGCAATGTTTTTGTAATGACTTCATTTTCAATAGTATCTCCATCTTTTAGTATGGATGACTTAAATTCATTAACAGCAGACTCAATGGACGCATCATCTGGAAAAATTAGTTTAAATGCAGGTTTATTTAGTGTTACATTGTGGAAAGTTTTTAGGTCGTTGGTATTAAATCGTTCCACATCACCATTGGAACGTTTGATTTCTAGGCTATATTCAATGGAGTATTCAGTAAAATCATAATTTTCCTCTTTATTAATTTCTTCATCTACTACTGCTTGAATACTAGGATCCATTGTAGTGTAAATACTTAGCCCACCACTGTATAACATATTAGAGGCTTGGGTTTGAGTGTATCCATATTGTTCCATTAAATCAGAGAGAACTTCATCAAAAACTGCATCTGTAAAGTAACTAAATGTTTGCGATGTAGTATTAGTAGATGTTGTTTGAATTCTTTCATACACATTGTCATTGATAGCAGTATCATAATCCGATTGATTAATAAGTCCTTGATTTAACATACGAGATAGTACTGTTTTCCTACGAGTCTTATTATTCTCTGGATTGGTAATAGGATTGTATTTGGATGGATTTTGTGTAATAGCAGCAATAACAGCACTTTCAGATAAGGTTAATTCATCAACATTTTTATGAAAGTATCTGTTAGAGGCTGCTTGAACACCTAACGTATTACTTCCTAAATTAATGGTGTTTAAGTAATATTCTAAAATTTGTTCCTTGGATAATTCTTCCTCTAATTTAACAGATAAATATTGTTCTTGAATTTTTCGTTCCAATCGGTCAGCAAATTTTTTTTCACTACCACCATTAAAAATACTATTTTTAATTAACTGTTGAGTAATCGTACTAGCACCCTCTGAAAACTTACCACTTGTTAGACCAACAGTTGCAGCACGTAAAATTCCGCGTAAATCAATTCCGTTGTGAGAAAAAAAACGTTCATCCTCAATGGCAATAAATGCATCAACTAAATGCTTTGGAATTTGGTCATAGGATACTTCTTGTCGATTAGAACCTGACATTACAAGAGTATTCATAACATTACCATTGCTGTCATATACATAAGAAGCATATTCTTCTGGCCGTACATCTAATGCAGAAATATCAGGTGCACTGTTTATAATTCCTTTTAGTACACCAAATCCAATGCTTGCAACAAATAAAATACAAGCAAGGAAGCAAAATAATATACCTTTAAAGATTGAAATATTAACTTTTTTCTTAACTTTATAAGATTGTGCTTGAAGACTGGAAAGCCTTTTTTTCGCACCTTTTTTTCCGTAGTTCATAATAAACCTCCTTTTCATATATTATAGCAAAAGATGTATCAATAGGCAAATAGGAGTTGGTATTTCTTAGCATATATCGTTATATAAAATCTTAATACAAAATGGATATAAGTGTGTTTACACTGTTTATAAGGTATGTTTATATTATATTCAGAAATAGTATATCCAAATATAATAAAGATTATAAAAAGATTCGTATAATTGCGAAAAAATTTGTTGTAAAACCTCAAAAAATGTATTATAATTCTTAGTATTATAATGAAAAAAGGAAATAAAGCATTGATAGAAAAGTATAAGACAATTTATGAGAATGGTGAAGGAGAGATTATTGAGAAAAAATCCAGATTTATTGCAACCATTCGTTATGTAGAAACAGAAGAAGAAGCTATATTATTTATTGAGGAATTAAAAAAGAAATATTGGAATGCAACTCATAATTGTTCTGCATATATTATAGGTAAAAAACAAGAAATTATGCGTTGTAGCGATGATGGAGAACCAAGTCAAACAGCAGGTAAGCCAATGCTAGATGTATTATTAGGGCAAGGACTTTGCAATGTAGCCTGTGTGGTTACCCGTTATTTTGGAGGAACTTTATTAGGAACTGGTGGATTAGTAAGAGCTTATTCAGGTGCAGTGAAAGAAGGGTTACAGCATTGTGTTATTGTAGAAAAAAAACTAGCAGAAGAAATAATAATACATACTGATTACAATAGCATTGGGAAGATACAATACATTCTTGCTCAGGAAAAGGTTACTCCTACCAATACAGAATATACAGATGTTGTAGAAGTAACGGTTCCTATCCCTATGAATCAAGTAGATAATATTATTAGTCAAATTGTGGAAGGAACAAATGGAAAAGCACAGATAGAAAAAGTAAGAACACTATATTATGGTGTTATAGATAAAGAAGTTATATTGTTTGATGATTAGGAAGGAGGATATGGTATGAGTGTAATTCTTTGGTTAGTAGCATTTATTATATTAATTGTAGCAGAAGTAGTAACTTTACAATTAATTTCCATTTGGTTTGCTGCAGGAGCTCTTGTAGCTATTGTTATAGGACTATTAGGTGGTTCTGTAATGGTTCAGTTTTTTGGATTTATTGTAGTATCATTTTTATTATTAGTTTTAGTAAAGCCAATTACAAAAAAGTTTATGCCCAAAATGGTAAAAACCAATGTAGATAGCTTAATTGGAAAAAAAGCTCAAGTGAAAGAAGATGTGAATAGTTATGAAGGAACTGTTTATATTAATGGTTTAGAGTGGAGTGCAAGAACACATGGTAATACAATTCCAAAAGGGGAATTTGTTACAATAGAAACTATTGATGGCGTTAAGCTTATCGTCGAAAAAGTGAAGGAGGAACGAGTATGTTAATGATGTCAGGAAGTGCATTAGGAGTAGTAATTCCAATTATTATTTTATTAGTATTATTATGTATTTTAGCATCTTGTGTAAAAATCGTACCACAAGCAAGTGCTATGGTAGTGGAACGTTTAGGAGGATATTTAACTACATGGTCTGTTGGAATCCATGTAAAAGTTCCTTTTATTGATCGTGTTGCAAAAAAAGTAATTTTAAAAGAACAAGTAGTAGATTTTGCACCTCAACCAGTAATTACAAAGGATAATGTTACAATGAGAATTGATACGGTTGTGTTTTTTCAAATTACTGATCCAAAGTTATTTGCTTATGGAGTAGAAAATCCTATTATGGCTATTGAAAATTTAACAGCAACAACACTTCGTAATATTATTGGTGATTTAGAATTAGATGAAACATTAACATCAAGAGAAACAATTAATACAAAGATGAGAGCTTCCTTAGATGTTGCAACTGACCCATGGGGAATTAAAGTAAATCGTGTAGAATTAAAAAACATTATCCCACCAGCAGCTATCCAAGATGCCATGGAAAAGCAAATGAAAGCAGAACGTGAAAGACGTGAGGCAATTCTTATTGCAGAAGGGGAAAAGAAGTCAACAATCCTTGTAGCAGAAGGAAAGAAGGCATCTGCTATTTTAGATGCAGAAGCAGAAAAACAAGCAGCCATTCTTCGTGCAGAAGCGAAAAAGGAAGCTATGATTCGAGAAGCGGAAGGTCAAGCAGAAGCTATTTTAAAAGTACAACAAGCAAATGCAGATGGTATCCGTTTTATTAAAGAAGCAGGTGCAGATGAATCCGTTATTCAATTAAAGAGTTTAGAAGCATTTGCAAAGGCTGCAGATGGAAAGGCAACAAAGATTATTATCCCATCTGAAATTCAAGGATTAGCTGGAATGGTTCGTTCTTTAACAGAAGTAGGAAAAGAGTAAATAGAAATATAACATTATTTATAGGAAATCCTCTTATACACAGGAATAAGAGGATTTTTTATGTTTGATTTTATATACCATTGACTGAAAATAAATGAAAAATTTAAGAAAAAGATATTCTAAAAGTTCTGTAAATTTCTTGCAAATAAAAAAATATGTGATAGAATAAAATGGAATAAATGAAGAAAATATTTATAAAAAGAAACAAAACATAATTAGATAAGGAATTTATAACAAATATGAAAAGACAAGATATTAGAAATATTGCAATTATTGCCCATGTTGATCATGGAAAAACAACATTAGTAGATGAATTATTAAAACAAAGTGGTGTATTTCGTGCCAATCAAGAAGTGCAAGAGAGAGTTATGGACTCTAACGCAATTGAGCGTGAGCGTGGAATTACTATTCTTTCAAAGAATACAGCAGTATATTATAATGATGTGAAAATAAATATTATTGATACTCCAGGGCATGCAGACTTTGGTGGAGAAGTAGAACGTGTTTTAAAAATGGTAGATGGGGTTGTACTTGTAGTAGATGCCTTTGAAGGTCCTATGCCACAAACAAAGTTTGTATTAAAGAAGGCATTAGAGCTTGATTTATCCGTTATTGTTTGTATCAACAAGATAGATAGACCAGAAGCAAGACCAGAAGAAGTAATTGATGAAGTGTTAGAATTATTAATGGATTTAGATGCTAATGATAAGCAGTTAGATTGTCCATTTGTATTTGCTTCTGCCAAAAGTGGATTTGCCATGAACAATTTAGAAGATGAGCAAGTAAATATGGTTCCACTGTTTGAAACCATTATTAATCATATTCCAGCACCAGAGGGAGAAAAAAATGCTCCAACGCAGGTTCTTATTAGTACTATTGATTACAACGAGTATGTAGGAAGAATAGGAATTGGAAAAATTGATAATGGAACATTAAAGGTAAACCAAGATTGTGTTGTAGTAAATCACCACGAGCCAGAAAAGAAAAAGAGAGTAAAAATTAGTAAATTATATGAATTTGATGGGTTAAATCGTGTAGAAGTAACAGAAGCAAGTGTTGGTGCCATTGTGGCTATTTCAGGGATTGCAGATATTCATATTGGAGATACCATTTGCTCCAATGATAATCCAGAGGCAATACCATTTCAAAAGATTTCAGAGCCAACCATTGCAATGCAATTTTTAGTAAATGATAGTCCATTTGCTGGGCAAGAAGGAAAGTTTGTTACATCTAGACATTTAAGAGAACGTTTATTTAGAGAATTAAACACAGATGTTTCCTTGCGTGTAGAAGAAAGTGACAATGCAGATTGCTTTAAAGTATCTGGTAGAGGAGAACTTCATTTATCTGTTCTAATTGAAAATATGAGACGTGAAGGATACGAATTTGCAGTAAGTAAAGCAGAAGTATTGACAAAGTATAATGATAGGGGACAATTACTAGAGCCAATGGAAAATGTTATGATTGATGTTCCAGAAGAATTTTCAGGTAGCGTAATTCAAAAGTTAAGTAGTCGAAAAGGAGAACTTCAAGGAATGGGAACAGGACAAGGTGGTTACACACGCTTGGAATTTTTAATTCCATCAAGAGGGTTAATTGGCTATCGTGGAGAATTCATGACAGATACAAAAGGAAATGGTATTATGAATACTTCCTTTGAAGGCTATGATTTATATAAAGGAGATATTGCGTATAGAAAGCAAGGTTCATTAATTGCATTTGAAACTGGCGAATCCATTACTTATGGATTATATAATGCACAGGAAAGAGGAACATTGTTTATTGGACCAGGAGAAAAGGTTTATGCAGGTATGGTTATCGGTCAAAACGGGAAGCTAGAAGATGTAGAAGTTAATGTATGTAAAAGAAAACAGTTAACAAACACAAGAGCTTCAGGATCTGATGATGCACTAAAGCTAACAACACCAAGAGTGTTAAGTTTGGAAGAAGCATTGGAATTTATTGAAACCGATGAATTATTGGAAGTAACACCACAAAACTTACGAATCCGTAAAAAGATTTTAGATTCAACAATGAGAAAGAGAGCACAAAGAAAATAGATTTTCAGGATAAAGGTATCAATATATTGATAATCTATAGTTTGTTTATATGACTGATATTGGGAGGAAAGGAGAAAATGAGTATGTTAGAGACTTTGAAAAGAAATGTAGAAAAAATACATTTTTTTGTGTAGCAATTCCAATTGTAATTGGAATTGCACTTCTAACAATAACAAAACTTGGAGTAATATCCCTATTATTAGGACCTGAAAAAATTCAGGGAGAAGTGGATTATGAAGCTTTAGAAAATAAGTATGTAACCTTTGATATGAAATATGTATTGGAACGATTTGGTGAAAAAAAGGTAAAAAGTAAAAAAACAAATAAGACAACAACCAGTCGTATCTATTATATCATTTATAATGAAGAAGATGACACAGTCTTTGGATTAGATATGTTAGCATATCAATCGTCAAAAATGAACAAACGTATTGATGATACTTGGGAATGGCTGGATGGAACTACTAATGATGTAGAGGGCAGTATTACCATAAAAGGAACATTAGAAAAAATGCCATATCAAATAGGAACCTATTTTGAAAGTACATACAATGATATGTTTGAAGAAGGATTTGATGAAATGGCACAACTATATTTTATCAATTCAGGAAATATAATTGCAAATGGAGATGTGACGGTAACTGGTGCGTGTATATGGACGATTGTTGCTGCATGTGTTCTTATTTACATGATTTATATTATTGTTTATACAATGATAGGAAAACATGATAAACATATTCGTAAATATTTACAAAAAAATCCAAGTGTTTCTATGGCACAATTAGATGCTGATTTTGAAAAGGCACAACAAATAAGTAAAGATATTTATGTAGGAAAGCACTGGACATTTTACATTCAAGGTCGCAATATTAAAATTTTAGATAATACAAAGCTTGTGTGGGCATACCATTATGTTAGAACAGGAAAACATTCTGTGAGTGAATTAGTAACTTATGATGTGAATAGACAGTATGTGTCAATTCCTTCAAGTAGAAAAGATGGAGAAAAAATATTAGAAAACTTCTCTCATAATCAACCACAAATAATAGCTGGTTATGATAAGGAAATTGAAAATATGTATTACAAAGATTTTAATACATTATTAGATTATCGTTATAATAAATATAGTCAAAAAGATGACAATCTTATGATAGAGAATCAATAATAAAAAAGTAGAATTATTAAAATTAAATGAAATCAAGTATTGTAGAATAAATAAAGAAAAGGTTCACGTTTATAATTAAACCTTATTCTACAAAAATCGACAAAAAATAAGAATAAACTGCCTATATATGAGGAAAATTGCGATAAGTAATGGTAGAAATATACATATATTCGTGGTATGTTATACATATAGTAAATTATGCGTACTACGCAATAAATAAGAAAAAGGGGTACACTGGAAGGAGAAATACTATGTCAGAAAAAGTTATTGAAAACAACAAAGTAAGCATTATTGGAGAGGTGGTTTCACAATTTGAATTTAGCCACGAAGTATTTGGTGAAGGTTTCTATGTATTAGAAGTCGCAGTAAATCGACTTAGTGACCAAGCAGATATTATTCCACTAATGATTTCAGAAAGACTTATTGATGTGAAAGAAGATTATAGAGGAAGAACAATCGAAGCATTTGGTCAGTTCCGTTCTTATAATCGACATGAGGGAGATAAAAATCGTTTGGTTTTATCTGTATTTGTTCGTGAATTTGTATTTATTGAAGCATTTCACGATTACACAAAATCAAATCAAATTTTCCTAGATGGCTTTATTTGTAAGCCTCCAATTTATAGAAAGACTCCATTAGGTAGAGAAATTGCAGATTTATTAGTTGCAGTAAATCGCCCATATGGAAAGTCAGATTACATACCATGTATTGCATGGGGAAGAAATGCTCGCTATGCATCCTCTTTTGAAATTGGTAGTAGAATACGAATTTGGGGTAGAGTGCAAAGTAGAGAATACACCAAGAAGGTTACAGAAGAAAATTGTGAAAAAAGAATTGCATATGAAGTTTCTATTAGTAAATTAGAAATGGTAGAAGAAGATTAATAAAAAGATTGACACAAATATTGAAATAGTATATACTCATACATAAGTTAATAAAAAGTAGAGGTTGCGTGATTGATGAGTAGGCTAATGGATGTGATAGGCACAGAAGAAGTTAGCAGAAAGGTGAAAACGCCGAAAGGGTTATATCCTATAATATAACTCTTGGGGATGCAGCGAATAGCTGTATAACTGTCATCAAATTGATGGGGTGCTACATAAAAGACTGTAATGTGATATATGCAATCTATAAAGCTGACCCAAGGTCAGCTTTTTTTATTAAATCCTAGCAAGATGGTGTGCAGGTTCTCATACTCTCGTAACATTAACCTATTGATTTCATAAAATAAATGTATCAACAGTGAATGAAAAAAACATTCAAAAAGTGGTAGAAGTATGAAGGAGGATATGCTATGGCAGTTTTTAGAGGTGCAGGTGTTGCAATTGTAACACCATTTACAGAAGATAATAAAGTGAATTATGAGGAGTTAGGTAATATGATTGATTACCAAATTCAACAGGGGACAGATGCAATTATTATTTGTGGAACAACAGGAGAATCTTCCACCTTATCTCATGAAGAACATGATGAATGTATTCAATTTGCAATTGAACGAACAAACAAGAGAGTACCAGTAATTGCAGGAACTGGTTCAAATTCTACAGAAGAAGCAATTCGATTATCAACCCATGCAGAAAAAGCAGGTGCAGATGGGTTACTAGTAGTAACACCATATTATAATAAAGCAACACAAAAAGGATTGATTGAATATTATACAAAAATTGCAGAAAGTGTTTCTATACCTATTATTATGTATAATGTTCCATCAAGAACTGGTTGTAACATTGAACCAGAAACAGCCATTTATTTGGCTCAAAATGTGAAAAATATCGTAGCAATTAAAGAGGCAAGTGGAAATATTTCTCAAGTAGCAAAGCTTTCCAGCCTAGCCAATGGATGTATTGACATTTATTCTGGAAATGACGACCAAATTGTTCCAATTCTTTCTTTGGGAGGGATAGGAGTAATCTCTGTACTTTCCAATGTAGAGCCAAAGGTAACACATAATATTGTTCAAGCATATTTTGATGGAAACGTAGAAGAAAGTAGAAGATTACAGTTAGAAGTAATTCCTTTAGTAGAAGCTCTCTTTTGTGAGGTAAACCCAATTCCAGTAAAAGTTGCCACTCGATTAATGGGCTGGAACGTAGGAGGACTTCGTTCCCCTCTGTGCGAAATGGAGGATAAAAATTTAGAAATACTAAAGAGAGAATTAAAAAAGAGAAGGTTAATTCAATAGACTAGAAAGAAAAAATTAAGTGATGTGGATATAGTATAGGCATTTATCAATATATGTGCGGTAGAAAAAAGTGCCTATACTATAACAATTAGAAATAGAAATTAAGACTAGGAGTGGAGAAAACAAATGATACGAGTAATAGTAAATGGTTGTAATGGAAAAATGGGACTTGCCTTGTATGAAATAATGAAAAATGATTATCAAGTAGAAATTGTAGCAGGGATTGATATAGAAGATAAGGGGTATTATAAATTTCCAGTGTATTCGTCTATTAAGGAATGTAAGGAAATAGCTGATGTTGTTATTGATTTTACATATGCAGGAATTACGGATATGGTAATTGAGAGTTGTATAGAAAAAAAACTTCCTCTCGTTCTTTGTACTACTGGGTTATCAAAAGAGCAATTAGATTTGGTAGAAATGGCATCTAAACAGATACCAATTTTACAATCTTATAATATGTCGCTTGGTATTCATACATTAAAAAAAGTATTACAACAAATTGCACCTATATTATCAGAGCAAGGATTTGATATTGAAATTGTGGAACGACATCACAACCAGAAGATAGATGCACCAAGTGGAACAGCTATTTTACTAGCTAATGCAATAAATGAATCTTTAAATGATTCGTATCACTATGTATATGATAGAAGTAAAACAAGACAAGAGAGAGAAAAAAATGAAATTGGAATTAGTGCAGTTCGTGGTGGTAGTATTGTAGGTGACCATGAAGTTATATTTGCAGGAAAAGATGAAGTATTAGAATTTAGTCATCATGCTTATTCAAAGAATGTATTTGCAAAAGGAGCAGTAGCAGCTGCCAAATTTTTAGCAGATAAGAAAAGTGGAAGATTTACAATGGAAGATGTAGTTTCTTAAATATAAAAAAGCCCCCATAGAACTTCTATGAGGAGCTTTTTTCTAATAGGAAGAATAAAAGTTGCGTTTGTAAAATTAGCAGCAGCTATTGTTACATCCACATCCGTTGTCGCATCCGCCAAAGAAACCACCGTTTCCGTTACCGCAGAAGCAAGATAAAAGAAGGATCCAAAGGATAGAATCACATCCACATCCGTTGTCACATCCACCAAAGAAACCGTTGTTTCCACATCCGCCACCGCAGAATAATAAGATTAATAATAAGAATAGACAGTTGTTGTTACCACTTCTTTCGTTGTTACATCCACATCCACAGTTTGTTGCAGCTAAATCACTCATATAATACCTCCAAAAATTTAAATTTATTTTGCTTACACTATATATTATGTGAGGAAGTGCAATGTGTGAATAAAATTTGTAATTTTTATCAAAGCATGAAATAAGACAGGATACCAGACAATATCAATGCTTCGTTTTTCTTTTTTTCTTTAACAATTCTTGAACAAGAAGAAAATCATCTTCTTTAATAATGGCAGGATGTGTATTAGGGACAATAATCCATCGTTCCTTGGGCAGATGAATCATTTTTTTGCTTTTATAACTAATTTTTTGTTCACAACCTTGTACCAAACAGCCAGTATATGTGGGATTTTTTAATATACGTTTAATTGTATTATAGCTCCAAATATGTTGTTTTTCTGGTGGTTTATTAGTATAAGGAGCTTTAAACTTTAAACCTTGTTGTCGCTTGTAAAGGCTAGGAGGAGGGATTTGTTCTGTTGTTAATAATTGAGAGATTTGTCGCATAGAATAGCCATCTAAATACAGGGAATAAATTTTTTTAACAACATTTGAAGCAACAGGATCAATAACAAGTTTGTGTTTGTCTTCCTTTGATTTTTCATATCCATAACAAGCAAAAGAGCCTATAAATTGTCCATCTTCCATTTTTTTTCGTAAAACAGCACGAATATTTTCCGACAAGTCCTCACAATACCATTCATTAATTAATCCATTAATTTGTCTTGCTTTTTTATTTCTCCGTTCATCTGTATCCACTCCATCTATAACACCAATAAATCGGATTCCCCACAAAGGAAATAAATGGTGAAGATACTTTTCTACTAATTCCATATCCCTTGTAAAACGAGATTGAGTTTTACATAAAATGACTTGGAATTTTCCATGTTTTGCATCTTCAATCATTTGACAAAAAGCAGGACGATTGGAATCCAATCCAGAATAATCTTCGTCTACATAAATAGCATATAAATCATAACCATGCAATTTCATATAATCGGTAAGCAAAAGTTGTTGGTTTAGAATACTTTCACTTGCTCGCTGAGATTTTTTATCTTCGTCTTCTACAGATAGTCGGCAATAAATAGCAGCTTTCATAAGACTCTCCATATAATTTTAGTTTAGTATATGATAAAGAGAGGTGACGTGTCTATAAAACACAAATAGAATATTTGACATCAATGGTTATCCAATATATAATATGTTCAAAAAAATAGGAGATAGAAATATGCTTGTAAAGGTAAAAAATAGTTGCAAAAGTTATGGTAAGTTCATAGGAATATCTCTAATAGCAATTCCAATGGGTGTTTTAATAGGAACCATGGAAACAGTATTTGGAACCGTATTATTACAAATAGGAGAAATTCGTAATAAGTATATGTTATACATATTACCTTTCTTGTCAGTGATTGGGGTATGTATTGTATATGCATATGAAAGGTTTGGGAAAGATTCAGCAAAGGGTATGTCCTTAATTTTTCAAGTAGCACAAGAGGAAAAACAACAAATACCTCTCCGTTTGATTCCTTTTTCTATGATAGGAACGTGGCTGACCCATTTGTTTGGAGGAAGTGCTGGTAGAGAGGGAGTGGCAGTACAAACAGGGGGCGCATTATCTTGGTGGATAGGAAAACAAATTGGGTACCCATACACGCAAAAAACATTTCTGATTATGGGGATGGCAGCAGGATTTGCAGGATTGTTTCAAACTCCAATAGGAGCTATTTTGTTTGCAGTTGAAGTTTTAATGGTAGGAGTGATTAGTTACGAAGCATTGCTTCCAACATTAATTATTGCTTTTGTTTCTAGCGAAACTTCCCATCAGTTAGGCTTGGAGAAATTCACCTTTTTACTTACAGATACTATTGTTTGGGATAAGATTATTTTTATAAAATTATTATTTTTAGGGATTGTTTTTGGAGTGGTAGGAGGAGGATTTGCCTATTTATTACAAACCACAAAAAAACAATGTAGCCAAAAAATAAAACATCCAATAAAACGAGTGTTTCTTTTAGGCTGTGTTTTAAGTGTATTACTACTTTTCTGCCACAAAGGTAGATATTCAGGATTAGGTACTAACTTAATTGAGTCTAGTTTTTATGGTGGGACTGTTTATTTTTATGATTGGGTACTTAAAATTGTATTCACTATTTTTACTTTGTCCATCGGATTTCAAGGTGGAGAGGTAACTCCATTATTTTCTATTGGTGCAAGTCTTGGCGTTGTATTAGCTCCATTCATAGGGTTGCCAATACCATTTGTAGCAGCTCTTGGTTATATTAGTGTATTTGCTGGAGCAACCAATACATTTTTTGCTCCAATTTTCATTGGTGGAGAAGTTTTTGGATATGAAAACATACCATACTTTTTTATTGTTTGTGCTATAAGTTATTTATTTAATAAAAATAAGTCTATCTATTCTCTACAAAGAATTTATAAGGATGAGAAAAAATAAGAAAACACATTTGTATATAATATATAGAAAATGTGTTGAAAGAAAAATATATTAGTGCTATAATAAACAATGAAAAATACATATAAAGAAGGAGAAGACATATGGAACTTAGAACGGCTGCTAGCCCAAGAGATGTAAAACACTATACAACAGAGCGACTTAGAGAAGAATTTTTGATTCAAAATCTATTTATTCCAGGAGAAATTAAACTAGTATATAGTCATATCGACCGAATTATTACTGGAGCAGCAACTCCACTTGATGAAGTACTAGTGTTGACAGCAGGAGATGAATTAAGAGCAAATTATTTTTGTGAGAGAAGAGAATTAGGTGTTATTAATATTGGTGGCTCAGGAGTTATTGTTGTAGATGGAAAAGAATACAAATTAAATAAAAATGACGGTATGTATATTGGAATGGGAACAAAAGAAATCTCTTTTGCCAGTGATGACAAAGAACATCCAGCCAAATTTTATTTAAATAGTGCTCCAGCTCATAAAGAGTATCCAACAGTGCTTATTAAGCCAGAAGGAGAAGAAGAAGATGGAGTTGTTATTGTTAAAGATTGTAATAAAGTAGAATTAGGAGCACTTGAAACTTCTAATCATAGAACCATTTGCAAGTATATTCTTCCAGGTCAAGTAGAAAGTTGCCAATTAGAAATGGGAATGACACAATTAAAACCAGGTAGTGTATGGAATACTATGCCATCACATACACATGATAGAAGAATGGAAGTATATTTATACTATGATATGCCAGAAGATGCATTTGTTATGCATTACATGGGAGAACCACAGGAAACACGCCATATTGTTATGAGAAATGAAGAAGCAGTAATTTCACCAAGCTGGTCCATTCATTCAGGTTCAGGAACTCAGGCATATACATTTATTTGGGGAATGGTAGGCGAAAACCAAGACTTTGATGATATGGATGGAATTAGAAATCAAGATTTAAGATAATTTGCTTTCTAATAAGAAACACAATTAAAACATATTTTTTTGTTAGAATCGTTACTAAGTAACATAAATTCTAGTAAGATATATGTGTGTAATAATAAGCTACAAATATTGTTTCATATATTCTTTGTAGAATAGATGTAACGTATTTGTAGCTTTTTTCTTTTTTCTATATTATGATAAGAAGATAGAGTGTTTGTTATGTTTTGTAGTATTCGTATATTTTATTTGAATTTATATCATTAATAATAAAAGGAAAGGTAGTGATACTTATGGAAAAAATTAAAATTCTAGTAGTAGATGATGAAAGTAGAATGAGAAAGCTTGTAAAAGATTTTTTAGTAAAACATAACTTTGAAGTGATAGAGGCAGAAGATGGAGAACAGGCGGTAGATATTTTTTTTGAGAGCAAAAATATACAGCTTATTTTATTAGACGTTATGATGCCAAAGTTAGATGGTTGGCAAGTTGTGAAAACTATTCGAGAATATTCCAAAGTCCCAATTATCATGTTGACAGCAAAGGGAGAAGAAAATGATGAGTTACAAGGATTTGACTTGGGAGTAGATGAATACATATCAAAACCATTTAGTCCTAAAATTTTAGTAGCAAGAGTAGAAGCGATTCTAAGAAGAAGTAATGTAGTAAAGCACGATAGTATGGATGTAGGAGGAATACAAATCAATAAAGCTGCCCATATGGTATCAGTAGATGGAAAAACCATTGATTTAAGCTATAAAGAGTTTGAACTTCTTTCTTATTTTATTGAAAATCAAGGAATCGCCCTTTCTCGTGAAAAAATATTAAATCATGTGTGGAATTATGATTATTTTGGAGATGCAAGAACCATAGACACTCATGTGAAAAAATTAAGAAGTAAATTAGGAGAAAAAGGAAATTATATTAAGACTGTATGGGGCATGGGATATAAGTTCGAGGTAGATAAACAATGAAACAAAGTATAAAACACTCCCTTCGTTTTAAAATAACGGCTATCTTTGTTAGTTTAGTAACATTAACTTTATTAGGCAGTTGGTTTATTAATAACTTTTTTTTAGAAAAATTCTATATCCAGAAAAAGATGGGAACATTAATCGACACATATTATCAATTAGAAGAGTTAGTAAGTATGGATATTACAGATAAGGATAATTGGGAAGAGGTAAGAGAGCGACAAAATCGATTAAAACAAGTAAGGGATGCTCACAATTTAGCATTCTTATGTACTGATACGTCATATCAACCAGTAGTGTCAGTAGCATCAGATAAAGAATTGCTATCCAAAAAGCTAATTGGTTATATGTATGGTGGAAATCAAAATCGAACATTAATTGCAACTCCTATGGAAAATGTAAGGATTGAATTATATTACGATGAAACACTACGGTCTGCCTATATGGATTGTTGGGGATATATTGGAGATAACTATTTATTTATCGTATCTGTTCCTATTGAATCCATTCGAGAAAGTGTACAAATCTCCAATCAGTTTTTGATTTATGTTGGAATTATCATTGCATCGGTTTCTGCCATCTTAGTATATTTTATTACGAGAAAAATAACAAAGCCTATTTTAGAGTTATCACAAATATCAAAAAAAGTAGCAAATTTAGATTTTTCAGCTAGATATCTAGGAAAAGAAGAAGATGAAATTGGTGTACTTGGAAATAGTATGAATGAGCTTGCAAACCAATTAGAACAAACCATTGAAGAATTAAAAAATGCCAATATTCAACTAAAGAAAGACATTGAAGAAAAAGTTCAAATTGATGAATTAAGAAAAGAATTTTTATCCAATGTATCTCATGAATTAAAAACTCCAATTGCATTAATACAAGGTTATGCAGAGGGACTAAAAGAAGGAATTAACGATGATGAAGAAAGTCGTAACTTTTATTGTGATGTTATTATGGATGAGGCGGATAAAATGAATAAAATGGTACGAAAGCTATTAACACTGAATCACATTGAATTTGGACAAGAAGAAATGATAATGGAGCAGTTTGATATTGTAGAGTTGGTACAATCTGTTGTAAATGCATCTTCTATTATGATACAACAAAAAAATGCCCATGTTACCATTTCTGGAATGAAAGAAGCCATTGTTATTGGAGATGAGTTTAAAATAGAAGAAGTAGTTACAAACTATATTAGTAATGCATTAAATCATTTGCAAAGCCCAAACAATATTACTATTCACATTTATGAAAAAGGAGATAAAGTAAGAGTTTCCGTTCATAACACAGGAAAACCAATTCCAGACGAAGACTTAGAAAAAGTATGGATTAAATTTTACAAAGTGGATAAAGCAAGGACAAGAGCCTATGGAGGAAGTGGGATTGGTTTGTCCATTGTAAAGGCAATTATGGATGCAATGAATGAACAATGTGGAGTAGAAAATAAACAAGGTGGAGTAGAGTTTTGGTTTGAATTGAAAAAGGGAGAGATAATAAGTGAGTCAGAAGAAACGTTAAAAATAATAAAATAGTACAGAAAAGACATTAATAGAAAAGAGCTATTAATGTCTTTTTTTGTTATATTATAATAGTTAGTCATAGTTTTAAAATTTAAAGTAAATAGATTTGAAAAGAAAAAATAGTATGGTGTTATGGCATAATATATTATAAAATGTAGGTATAATATATAGAAATATTTTTATTACAAGTTTAAATAGAAGATAGATAAAAATAGACATAAAAAAAGATAATATTAACAAAAAAATATACCAAAATATATAAAGTTATGATATAATCAGAAAAAAAGAGGTTGGTATAATGAAAAAGGTTGTAACAACGGTATGTATCTTAATGATTTTTACTATGTCATTGGGGATAGACGGGTTCTGTATTTCCAATAGCAGT
>CAJFOH010000213.1 GCA_904395845.1 uncultured Lachnospiraceae bacterium | reverse complement strand
TTATTTTCTGGCGGAGTAAGAAAAGAAATGTTAAATACTTTATTCTCATCTTCTGTTTCTATTAAAAATAACTTTGCTCCTGACTTTCTATGTTCCAATAAGTACCCAATTCCTTGAATATCCTGTAATTGTCTTTTTTCTATTAATTGATACTCCCTTATCTGTTCTATTGTCATATTTCTACCCTTTCATTTATAAATTTCCTAAAAAACGGTCTTTTACTATGGCAAAGCTTTCTTGCATCATATTGGAAAAACGCAAGATCCAATTAGAAGGTGCTGAAATTCCACTTATTTTACTATGAAATGTTAATTCTGCAATCTTAATGGCACGAAGCATATGAAAATCGCTAGTTACAATTCCTATGGTAACCTTTTTACCTTCTGACTCTTTTTTTCTAACATCTTCATACAGTAATGTTTTACCAAAGGAAATATGCTCTACTGTATTTGTGGAGTTTCTTTCTTTCATCATTCTCATCGTTTCTATGCCATGTTCTTCTAAATACAATGCCATAACTTCTGCATCTGCTCTTTTTTCTTCTCCCATTATTCCACCACAAAGAATTACCTTTGTATGCTCATTTTCCCTTAAATAAGCAATGGCTTTATTTAATCGCTCTTTTAATAGAGTTGATGGTTTTCCATTGTGTACTTCATCTCCTAATACTAGAATGTAATCTAACTCTTTTTGTGGTGTCTGAAATGATGCATTTAATATAAATAATTGGAGAAGAAAAAACACAACTCCTACGGTTAATAATATAGTTGTAAACGACACTCGAATCCATAATGGTATATGAATAAAATTCCTTTTTTTCTGATAAATATACCAAAATGCCAGGCATCCTAATAACACTCCGATGCCTAGCAAACAAATGGTGAATGTAGTTTGTACTTTCATATAAATAAAAATTACTGTCCAATATATTACACATAAAATGGAACAAATTAGTAATACAAACCCCATAGTTCACCTCTACACATTATTTTTATACGTTTCTGATTTATGAATTAGCACATAGCCAATTACAAATAATACAGCAAGTGCTAATACTCCTGCCTGTGGATATCCAAAAAATGAGAAAATAGCCACTATCATTGGGCCTACAAAATCTGCAAACTTGCCAAAGATATCAAAAAATCCAAAATATTCATTGGATTCTTCTCTTGGAATTAATTTTGCAAAGTAAGACCTAGATAATGCTTGGATTCCTCCTTGGAACATACCAACGCAAATGGCTAAGAACCAAAACTCCCACGCCTTATCTAATTGATACCCAAAAAAGCATACGCCAATATAGCCAAGGATAAACCATTTAATTAAGTTTAAGGCCCCTATTTTATTTGCGTACTTTCCACTAAGAACAGCAAATGGGAATGCAACAAATTGAGTTACTAATAAAGCTACTACTAATTGAGTATCGTCAATCCCCACAGCCGCACCATAACTAGTAGCCATAGAAATAATGGTATAAACACCATCTATGTAACAAAAATATCCTAACATAAAAAGTAATAATTGCTTATCTTTTTTTATCTTACGAAAGGTATTTCCTAAACGCTTAAAGGTTTGGGAAATCATATCTACTTCTGCCTCTACATAGTACGTTTGCTTTACATTTTTTAATAATGGTATTGTTAAAAGAAGCCACCAAAGTCCTGTAATAATAAATGTAAGTCTTGTTTCTACTACCATTCCTAGATGAAATGGGTCTACAAAGATTAGAACAATTCCAATAATAAATGGAATACAACTTCCAACATATCCAAAGGCATATCCTAATGTTGATAATATATCTAATTTATCTTCTGCTGCTACGTCAGTTAACATTGCATCATAAAAAATATTACAGGCAGTATATCCAATTCTTGTCACAACATACAAACATAGAAAACTAACCCAACTTGTTACAATTGATAAAGAAAATAATCCACCAAGACCTAGAAACAAAAATCCTGCAAATAATTTTTTCTTCATTCCTTTGTAATCAGCAACTGTTCCTAAAATAGGCGATGCAATAGCCAATATTACTACTGCAATAGATGTAATGGTTCCCCAATAACCAGTAGCTAC
>CAJFOH010000212.1 GCA_904395845.1 uncultured Lachnospiraceae bacterium | reverse complement strand
ATATTCCATTAGAAGATAGATAGACAACGGAGTTATATGAAAGAAATATTTTTACAAGGAACAAAAATGGATGGTATAGAAAACGTGTATTCTCACATTAGAGAGCAGTTTGGCTTTCCAGAATTTACGCCTTCACTGGAAGGAGTGTTTGAACTTTTACTGTTAGTAGATGAGGAAATCGAAGTAACATTGCAAAATTTTGAAGTGCTTTGTGAAAACTTAGGAGATGAGTTTGGTGAACTTTTTGTAGATATGTTTTCAGAAGCAACAGAACAAAATGAAAATATTACATTTTATATTGAAGAAGTTGTATTTCAAAGAAAACTATTATAATATTGGTATTAAAAACAGCATTTTTAAGTGATTAAACTTGAAAGCCAGCCTTTTGATTAGATATAAATCTATAAAAAGGTTGGCTTTTTTGCAAATCATATAATTAAATTATGGGGAAAAGTGGTAGTTTTTTCATGAGAAACATCTCAATTACAACGTTTAATTATTTTAATTTAGATAGTGCTTGCTCAGATAATATTTTCTTTCTTACCACTAGGAAAATAATACCTGCAGTAGTAGCAGATACAATATCAGAGATTGGTTCTGCCCAATAAATACCCATTACATCATTATTAATTGCTGGTAAAATAATGGCAAGAGGAATTAGTAAAAATACTTTACGAAGCAATGCTAAAAATAGAGAAATTTTTGCTTGTCCTAATCCCATAAATGTAGTTTGACAACCCATTTGAATACCAAACATAAAAATACCAGCCATAAAAATTGGCATTACTTTTGTAGCTAATTGAAGTAAGTCTTCTTTATGAGTGAAGATGCTTGCAAACATTGAAGGAAAGAAGACTGTTAATAAGCAACAAATAGTAGAAATAATAAAGGTAGTAGCAATAGTGATTTTATAAGTAGTTTTTACACGATCAAACTTTTTCGCTCCAAAATTATAACTAATAATTGGTTGAATTCCTTGTGTAAATCCTTGGATTGGAACAACAATTAATTGGATAACACTTTGTAAAATTGTCATTGAACCTACATATAAATCACCACCATAGTGTTGTAATCCACGATTTAACACGATGTTAATGGCACTTTCCGTTGCCTGCATAATAAATGGTGAAATACCAAGGGCAGCAATGCTAAAAATTAGTGGTATATTTGGCTTTAAGTAACATTTGCGAATACGAATGGCAGAACGTTTGGAAGTTAAAAAGCCTAATACCCATATTGCACTAAATGCTTGAGATGTGACAGTTGCTAATGCAGCACCACGAACCCCCATATCAAGTGCAAAAATAAAAATAGGATCTAGTACAATATTAGTAATTGCACCAATAAGTACAGAAAACATAGCAATCTTTGCTTGACCTTGAGAACTAATAAATGGATTAAGACCAAGTGATAATTGGACAAATACAGTACCAAGAGTATAAATTCCAATGTAATCTACTGCGTATGTAATAGTATTATCACTAGCACCAAACATATACAGCATTGGTTCTTTAAATAAATAGAATATAATTGTTAGGATAAAAGAAAAGCATAAAAGTACTACAAATCCATTACTTAAAATTTGATCGGCTTTCTCCTTATTACCTTTTCCCATTTGAATGGCTGCAAGTGGAGCTCCTCCTGATCCAACAAAATAGCTAAAAGCTGATATAATCATAATAATTGGAAAAGTAATACCAACTCCAGTAAGAGCAATATCGCCAATTTCTGGAATGTGTCCAATATACATACGGTCTACAATGTTATACAAAACATTAATTAGTTGGGCAATTACAGAAGGAATTGCCAAACGAAACATAAGTGATGGGATACGTTCCGTACCCAAACGACTTTCTTCAGATTGTGTGTTAGAACTCATAATGGCCTCCTCTTTATTTATCATATATTTTTAATTGTTCGTACATTTAGTATAAAGGAAATACATTTTAAAGTCAATAAATGGGAACTTAAACCAAGCTATATGCATAAGCTAATAGAAACTGATAAAATAGGTGACAGTTCTTTGAAAACATTTCAGAAACCTCTTAGTGCAGCAGAAGAAAGAATGTATTTGGAACGACTAAAGATGGGAGAACAAGAGGCGAAAGATATTCTTATAGAAAGAAATATGAGATTGGTAGCGCATATGATAAAAAAATATGCCTTTATTGATAAAGACATGGATGATTTACTTTCCATAGGTACAATCGGTCTTATAAAAGCAGTAAATACATTTAATCCAGAGAAAGGAAGTCGTTTGGCTACATATGCAGCAAAATGTATTGATAATGAAATTCTTATGATGCTTCGAACAGAAAAGAAATTAAGCAAGGAAGTTAGCCTTTATCAAAAGATTGGTGTAGATAAAGAAGGAAATGAAGTAAATTTATTAGATGTTATAGAAGTGGATGAGGGGGAAGTATCAGAAGGAATAGAATTAGAAGAAGATATAAAAGATTTGTATCAAGCATTTACCAAACACCTAAAAGAGAAAGAAAAGACGGTTATTCGTCTTCGATATGGTTTGTTTGGTGAAGAAGAAAAAACGCAGAGAGAAATTGCAAATCTACTTGGTATCTCAAGATCTTATGTATCAAGAATTGAAAAAAGTGCATTGGAAAAAATGAAAGTAGCAATGACAACGATGAAATAAAATAACCAGTAAGGAACTTTTTCCTTACTGGCTTTTTTTATGAAATAAAATTATTTGTTGTATAAGTTAGATACTGCTTCATAATCAGCAATAGAGCCACCACGTTTAAAGATTTCAAAAATTTCTTTTCCAAGTGGATGTAAATCAGGAGTATCAAATTTAGCTAATTCTCTTGCAAAGAATTCATTTAAAATTTCAGCTCCTTTGTTATATCCTTCCATACCTAATGATTCTTGAGTTTCACAACGCAATAATTCAGTAGGAATGTTTTGGCGGTCAATTTTCATTTCCTTTAAAGCATATCCAAGTAATGGACATGGAGCTTCTTGTAAGTTATCTTTTTTAATAAATGTGCTACCACGACGAGCAAGATATTCACGAGCAACCCATTCAGAAGCAAATCCTACTTTAAATACCCCAATATGTTGATTTGGAATTAATACATAGCGAGTATTAGGGCAAGACATAATTTGTTCTAATAATAAGTTTGCCTGCTTTACACGTTCTCCAGTAGCAAATGGCCAATAAGAACCAACGCCTTCACTAATTAAACCTGAACCAGAACCAACAATACTTGGGTTATTATGTCCACGAGGGGCAACAAGTCTCCATAGCCATGCAAGAGCAGGTGGGATAACATGTAGAAGTCCCATGATACCATAAGTTGGTTTTTCAGCAGTAGAAGATGGCATACGAACTCCAAAACTACGGATATCTACTTCTACTGGTTCCTTTACAATATTTGGAACCATGCTACGTGGAATAACAACACGAGGGTTTGGGCAAGGCTTACCAGTAGAATCAATGGTATGATCCCAAGGAAGACAAGTTGCTCCAGCAATTCCTTGTAAGTTAAAAAATGTTAATGGTCTTGAAGGTTGAATAGAAATAGACTCATAAAGTGGACTGCAACCATAGTGAGTAATTCCATCAACTCTCATAAACCAGCCATTTTCTCCATCAATAATACCAAGCTTACCATTTCCTTTTTGGATAGCAGGGTGACAAATAGCCATATCATCAGAGATTGGGTAAATATCACAAGTATCTCCCATATGTAAATAATCTTTTGTTCCATTTAATGTATGAGTAGCAAGTAAGAATCTACCATCTCTTCCACAATAAATGTCTTCTAGCATTTCACTTTTTCCGCCACCAGATGCACCTTCATGCATAATAACAAGTTCATTTTCATAAGGAGTTACAATACGGGCAGCAGAAGCATGGGCAGTTACCCAACCTTCATTTTCTCCAATATCTAGTAGCACACTATAAACACCTTTTTTTGCAGATGGACCTGGATATAAGTTATATGCAAATACTTCATGACAATTTTCTAAACGATTATGGATAACACATTGCTTACCGTTAAAGTGTGTATGACGGAATGGTGGAGCAACGTATAAGATTGCACGAGGAACAAAAGGAGTTGTTTCCTTAGAAATATCAACAAAAGCTTGTAAATCAGAAAGAGCATAAGCAAAAAATGCTGCATTTTTCGGACAAATTAAAATAGAAGGATATCCATATTTTGCACCACCTGAGCGAAATGGAATGATTAATAGCTCTTGATTGCTAAGCCAAGAAAATGTTTCTTCTCTAAGCTCTGTAAATTTACGACCATAAGTATCTTCATATCTGCGCTTGTCAGTTGGATTGTCATCGGCAATTATCATACAATCTGGGTCACGACGGCGCATATAATCTTCTGTATAATTGACAACGATACCATTTTTACAACGAACAACATCAGCTTCTTTTTTTAATTCACCATTTACAAGGTAAGTAACATCTACTTCATTGATAGATGGATCACCAAATACCATTTCATAAAGACTTTCCTGTGTTAATGGAATTTCTACATTTGGACTTTTGCTAAAAAGCTCCTTTAATTCTTCCGTAAGGTGAAGGATTTCAGGATATAACTGTTTCATAAAACATGCCTCCCTTTCATAATAAAATTTCTTAATTGATAAATAACAGACTCCAAGGCAATAGAGATTGGTGAAAATTGTTTATCAAATAAAGAATAATAAAAAATAAATAATAGAAAAATTAATGAAAATCAAAAAAGAATTTGACTATTATTTTCGCTTGTTAACAGTTACCTATTTTAGTATAAAAACATAAGTTTGTAAAGTTAAAAAGTTGTAAATAAAAAGCAAATCAAAGGTTTTATCCTATTACTATACAAAAAATAGAAAAATAAGAACATATTTTATAAAATATAGTAGTTCTTTTGAATTGAAAAAAATAAAAAAGGTACTATAATAAATAATAGATTAGGAGGTGCTATTTAATGAGAAAAGAACATTTTTATATAAATTCAAAACAAGAAGGAGAACGATTGCACTGTGTAAAATGGGTACCAGATGGTAGTGCAAAGGGAGTGGTACAACTGGTGCATGGCATGATAGAGTATATAGACAGGTATGATGAATTTGCAAAGTATTTGGTAAATGCAGGATATGTTGTTTATGGTCATGACCACTTAGGACATGGAGAAACAGCAAAAACACCAGAGGATTTTGGATATTTTGCAGATAATAATGGAAAAAATATTGTGATAAAGGATATTAGACAAGTATATTGTCATGCAAAAAAAGAATATCCAAATGTTCCATATTTTTTAATGGGACATAGCATGGGTTCTTTATTTACAAGAAAGTATATTACTATTTTTGGAGATGGACTAGATGGGGTTATTATTATGGGAACAGCATATCAACCATTTAGAACGGCACTAGCAGGAAGAGTACTTGCTACAACGATTGCAAAAATGAAAGGGAAAAAATATCATTCCAGATTGATGCACTGGCTTGTATTAGGAAATCAAAATAAACGATGGAAACCAAATCGTACAAAAAATGATTGGTTAACAAAAGATGCAAAATGTGTGGATAATTACAATGAAAGTCCATATTGTAATTTTACATTTACAGTAGGAGCTTATATGGATTTATTTGATATTTTAATGGGCTTGTCAGTAAAAAAATATAGAAATCGAATTCCAAGTACATTACCAATTTTATTAGTATCTGGAGCTGATGATCCAATTGGTAATTATTCTGTAGGTGTTTGTAAAGTTAAAAAACAATTAGAACAACAAGTTGAAGATATAGAAATGAAACTATATGAAGAAGATCGACATGAGATTTTAAATGAAACAGACAAAGATGTAGTTTTTCATGATATTTTAGATTGGATAGAAAGACATTATAAAAAAAGTAACAAAAATTAGAAAAACGTTGCTAGATATTTTTCAATGAAAGAGATAGGATAAAAATAGATAGAAGAAAGGATAGGTGAGAGTATGAGTGGATGTAATCATGATTGCAACTCTTGTGCTTCCAAGTGTGACCATGTAGGAAAGCCATTGTTAGAAAAAACAAATGAATATAGTAATGTAAAAAAAGTGATAGGAATTGTAAGTGGAAAAGGTGGAGTTGGAAAGTCATTAGTAACATCTCTTTCTGCTATTGTATTCCATCGTCAAGGTTATAAAACAGCTATTTTAGATGGAGATATTACAGGTCCATCTATTCCAAAGGTGTTTGGTATAAAAGGAAAAGCTCCATTTGATGAACATGGGTTATTACCAGCTACTTCAAAAGAGGGAATCAAAGTAATGTCTGTAAATTTATTATTAGAGAATGAAACAGACCCAGTAGTATGGAGAGGACCTGTAATCTCCAATATGGTAAAGCAATTTTGGACAGATGTTAGCTGGGGAGATGTGGATTATATGTTTGTAGATATGCCACCAGGAACAGGAGATGTGCCATTAACGGTATTTCAGTCTATTCCAGTAGATGGTATTATTATTGTCACTTCCCCACAAGAGTTAGTATCTATGATTGTAGAAAAAGCAGTAAAGATGGCAAATCAAATGAACATTCCAATTTTAGGAATCGTGGAAAATATGAGCTATCTTTCTTGTCCAGATTGTGACAAAAAGATTTCTGTTTTTGGAGAAAGTCATGTAGATGAAATAGCAAATCAATATGGGTTAAATGTAATTGCTAAGTTACCAATTGATCCAGCGCTTGCTAGTGCGTGTGATAAAGGAGAACTTGAAAGCTTTTGTGCTGATTGGTTTTCTGGAATGTTTTCTGGTTGGAATCAATAGGAAACTTTGTTATTAAGATAAATATAGAAAAGATATAGAAAAAGAAGTAGAAGTACTAGGAGTAACTCTCTAATAGGCTTCTTTTTCTTATGACGTTTTAGGTTCGTATAATAACCAAATATAGAAAGGTTAGATATTTATTTATATGGTAAAAGTTTCCATATAACATAGAATAAAGGAAAATAAATTGCTTGATATAACGAAAAAAGTAAAAAAAGTGTAAAAAAATGGTTATCATACAGTTTTAGTGTTATAATGGAATATAACTAATTTTTAAAAATAGAAAAAATTTTAGGAGTGAACAATTCTTAGGATGAAATATTAGATTGTGATAATATTAAGGCAAGAAAGGATAATAATTATGAATTTTAGAACAGTTACATTAGAAGATAAACAAAGAATCAAACAATACATTGAACAAATGCAACCTTATGGAGCAGATTATTCCTTTATGAATATCTATTTATGGGGCGAATATTATGATGTGAAAATGGCAGAGGAAGATGACGCTCTATTTTTAGTTTCTAATTTAGATAAGGAAGATATGGCATTTGCTTTTCCAATGACAAAAAATCCAAAAGAAGCAATTGAAAAGTTAATGGCATATACGAAAGAAAAAGGAAAGAAGCTTACTCTTTACGGCATAACAGAAAAGTTAAAAGAGGAACTAGAAGCAATGTTTCCAGAAACCTTTACTTTTAATGAAAATAGAGATGTTGCAGATTACATTTATGAGAGTGAAAAGTTAATTGAGTTAAAAGGAAAGAAGTATCATGGAAAGAGAAACCACATTAATAAGTTTGTAGAAAAAGAGTGGAGTTATGAACCAATTACTAGAGAAAATATGGACGAGTGTCGTGAAATGAATCGTCAGTGGTGCGAGGAAAATGAAGTAGAAGGCGATGAATCAAAAGAAGCAGAACAAAAAATGATTAAAAAAGCTTTTGAAGAATTTGAAGCATTGGATTTAAAAGGTGGCTTAATTCGTCAAGAAGGAAAAGTAGTAGCGTTTACATTTGGTGAAAAACTAAGTGAAGATGTATTTGTGGTTCATGTAGAAAAGGCATTCTATCATGTACAAGGGGCATATCCAATTATTAATCGTGAATTTGTAAAGCATGAAGCTAGTGAATTTAAGTATATTAATCGTGAAGAAGATTTAGGATTAGAAGGACTTAGAAAAGCAAAGCTTTCTTATCATCCAGAAATTATACTAACAAAATATGTAGCCAAAATGGTCTAACAGTTAGATAAGAGGGAAAACTATGATTACATTTCGACATGCAAAAGAGACAGATAAGGAACAAATAAAAGAGTTATGGTATCAGTGCTTTCATGACGAGAAGTCTTATATTGATATGTATTTATCTTATGGATTTTCAACAGATGAAGTATATGTTGCAGTAAAACAGAACCAATTAAAAGAATGTTCTTGTGATACAGAACATCTATATGGTAGTGAGGAAGAGATAGTAGCTATGCTACAAATGATTCCTGTGGAATTAAATAATTCTAAGGAAATCATAGTGAATACATCACAAAAGATTTCTATGGAATTATCCTCTTCTAAAGAGGAGTTGTTAGCGGCATCCTATATAACAGAAAATAAACAATGCCAAGTGGTAGAAGGGCGTTATGTATATGCAGTGGCAACAA
Source organism: uncultured Lachnospiraceae bacterium (assembly GCA_904395845.1). Taxonomy (GTDB): domain Bacteria; phylum Bacillota; class Clostridia; order Lachnospirales; family Lachnospiraceae; genus Fimimorpha. The sequence continues at coordinate 3,616 of CAJFOH010000212.1, read as the reverse complement.
AAGAAAGTGCAAGAGGTCAGGGACTTATGCGTAGACTAGAAGCATTTGCAGAAGAAGAGGAAAAAAAACAAGGTGCTACATTTTTTACATTAGTTCCAGCCAGTCAGTCACTATTTTCCTTGTATAAGCAGATAGGATATGAAACGTACACAACAATTTGTGAAGATTGGGTGGCTATTCAAGAAACAGCGAAAAAAAAAGAATGGAATGTTTCTCCAATACAGATAGAGGAGTATGAAACTATTCGACAAAGAGTATTACAAAATGCAGGAATTAGTTTTATGCATTTTACAAATCCATCCTACTGGATTCAAGAAATGAAAGATACAAAACGTGGGGTAATAAAACTAATTGATAACAATGATAGCATTTACGTTTTATATGGTAAGGACAATGATGGAAATCTATGGATACAAGAATGTATTTGTGAGAATGGACAACTTGACGAAGGGAAAATACAGGAAATAGGAGTATATTTTGGAGTAGAAAAGCTTCATATACGACTTCATAGCGATACGCATAGCGACACGCATAGCCAACCAAATAAAGTTTTTCTTCCAAAAAGACCATATAGTATGATTAAATGGGTGGATAATATGCATTTTGTAGAAAAAAAAGAGTATGACCGTTCATATATGAATTTAATGTTAGATTAGAAGGATAATAAATATTAGAAACGATTAGGAATTAGAACAAGAAAGAGTTGTTTTAATTCCTTTTTTGTTCATTTAAAATAAGAATGATACAAAAATGATACAAATTAGTTGACTTGTAGAACATAAGATAGTAGAATATACTAGACTTATATAAAAAGAATAATCATAAATAACGATTAAAAAAGAAAAATGAACATGGGAGAAATAATATGTTAGAGTTAAAACATATAGAAAAGTCATTTCAAGGGAGAAAAATATTAGAGGATATTAATATTAATATAGAACAAGGAGAAATTGTATCTATCCTTGGACCATCTGGAAGTGGAAAAACTACGTTATTAAATATTATTTTGGGATTAGAGGAGGCTGATAAAGGTATTATTTGTTATAATGGTCAAGATTTTACAAAGCTTTCAATGACACAAAGAGGGTTTAATATTGTATTTCAAGACTATGCCTTATTTCCAAATTTAACGGTATATAAAAATATTATATATGGGTTAAAAAATCATCCAACTATTTCTTCCAAAGAAGAAGTGGAAGAATTTATTGATTTGCTAGGACTTAGAGAACATCTTAATAAATCAATCCATCAACTATCAGGTGGTGAAAAGCAACGAGTTGCACTTGCAAGAACATTAGTGATGAAACCTAAAGTATTACTATTAGATGAACCTTTAAGTGCATTAGATGGTATTATCAAGGAATCTATTAAAGAAAAAATAAAACAAATTGCTAAGGAGTTTAAGCTGACAACTATAATTGTAACTCATGACCCAGAAGAAGCACTTACATTATCAGATAAGGTTTTAATTATTAATCATGGTAAGGTTGCTCAATTTGGAACAACAACAAAGGTGATTGAACAACCTGCAAATGAGTTTGTAAAACAATTTATTTTAAATCAATTAGAGTTAAAGAGAAATAATATTTTACGTTTATTTTCTAAATAGAACATAAGTAAGTAAGAATGGAGAAAAACATGAACAGAAAAAACATGGAGCGAAAACTACTTTTTTTAGTTACTGTTTTGTTATTAAGTAGTTTTCTAATGATTCCTTTAGTTTTATTAGTTAGTAAATCTATTGGAACTACCAGTGATGGAATATTTACTTATTATGCACAAGTGTTTGCTAGCAATAATCTTGCATTATCCATAAAGCATAGTATGGCAGTTTCCCTTTCTTGTAGTTTATTAACTACATTTATTGCATTTTTATTAGCATATACAGTATCATATACTAATGTTTCAAAAAAAATAAAACGATTAATAGAAATTGGGGCAGTAGCACCTATGTTATTGCCAACAATTACTTATGGGTTTGCAATTATTTATGCCTTTGGAAAGCAAGGGCTTGTTACCAAGATTTTTGGAAGACAGATTATCCATATTTATGGTTTTTATGGCTTGCTTTTAGGTTATCTCATTTATACGTTACCAGTTTCTTTTTTATTAATACGAAATGCAATGGCATACATTGATAAAAAATATATTGTTGTATCTAAATTAATGGGGGACTCACAGATAAGAACCTTTTGGATAACAGTTATTCGACCACTGATTCCAACAATTTTTGTATCAATAGTACAAACCTTTTTCTTATCTTTTACTGACTTTGGAATTCCAGCTTCCATTGGTGGAGAGTATGAGGTAATTGCTACTACGTTATACTATGAAATGTTAGGTAGTATCCCAAATTTTAATCATGGTGCAGTAATTGCAGTAATTATGCTAGTTCCATCGGTAATTAGTATTTGTTTATTAAGTTATATTAATAAATATCAAATTCAATATGATAAAATATCAAATATTCAATATTCAAAGAATCCAATTCGAGATGGATTTTTTGGAATAGTAAGTGTAGGAATTTTATTAGCAATTGCAACGATTTTTAGTGTCATTGTAATTGTACCATTGGTAAATGGCTGGCCTTATGATTTATCTATTACAACAAAGCATATAATGTCGGTATTTCAAGATAATACACTTGTAAATGTATTTAAAAATTCATTATTAGTGGGAATTTTAACAGGAATTTTTGGAACAGTTATGACATATCTTGCAGCCTTAGCAACAGCAAGAAACAAATTATCCAAATATTGCAATCAAATCGTTAATATTGGTGCAATGATAGCAAATACAGTTCCAGGAATGGTATTAGGAATTGGTTATTTATTTGTATTTTCAGGAACTCCGTTGCAGAATACCATAGTGCTAATTGTAATTTGTAATATAATACACTTTTTTTCAACACCGTATATTATGTTCCAAAATAGCATACAAAAAATAAACCCGTCACTAGAATATGCATCAGAATTAATGGGAGATTCATGGATTCAAACAGTCATTCGAGTGATTACACCAAATATAAAAGCAACATTTTTAGAAGTTTTTAGCTATTATTTTATTAATGGTATGGTAACAGTAAGTGCCATAATTTTTATTACTGGTGCAAAAACAATGGTAATCACTACTAAAATAAAAGAGTTACAACATTTTGCCAAATTTAATGAGATTTTTATTCTATCTATTTTCTTATTCCTTTGTAACTTATTAGTAAAAGGAATTACCTTATATGGAGTAAATAAAACCAATAAAAATAAAGAAAAAAAAGAAGTTAAACTGTTTTCTAAAGTACAAAAAAATAAAACATATAAGGTTTTCGTTGCAATTTTAATTGTAGGGATTGTAAGTATATTTGTAGGAAAAGAATATTTGTTTGATAAAGAAGAGGACAAAGTCATTATTTATTCCAACGCAGATGATGAAGCAGTAATTGCAATGGAAGAAGCATTAAATGAGAATGGATATGAAGGCAAATATATGTTTCAATCTTATGGAACATCGGAGCTAGGAGGAAAGTTACTAGCAGAAGGCACTAAAATAGAAGCTGACATTGTTACTATGAGTTCTTTTTATTTAGAAACAAGTCAAGAACAACACCAAATGTTTGTAGATT
>CAJFOH010000211.1 GCA_904395845.1 uncultured Lachnospiraceae bacterium | reverse complement strand
ACCAGAATTTCGTTCTTTTTATGATTATACTATTTTTATGACTATTTCAGAAGAATTACAAAAAGAGAGAATTATGGCACGAAATGGGAGTGTAATGTTTCATAAGTTTGAGTCTACTTGGATGCCTATGGAGCATTTGTATTTTGATTATTATAAGATTCCTAATTGTTGTAATCAAGTGATATGTGGTAATTTTGAACTTTCTACATTAGAAGATAGAGCATTACTTTTATAAGAGATAGTATGCAACTGCATATTTCTAATAGCAATTTGCAAATATAATAGACACAACAAGATTTACCTTACAAACCGATCTTTAATGAACAGATTTTATCTAGCATTGGAGGTCGGTTTTTAATACTTTTTCTTTCTCTTTAATGATTTTGTGCCATAACTCCTACTAATTTATGTGGAACATATAATTCTTCTAAAGAATTAATGCCTAGCTCTAACCCTCTTTTTATGATTTCATAAGAGTGTATTTTATCTAATGTCCAAGAATGTTGCCCTCGTGTTGCATCACCAAATCCCATACAACCCATGCAAATTTTGGAAACTGTTAAATCTGAATTTCCTAGTTTTTCATATTTCATAGAAATTTCCTCCTTCTAAATATATTACTTCTTTTTCATTATGAATAATTCAAAAAGAGAGGTATAAAACCTCTCTTTTTTTTGTAACTTACCGTACTATTTTATATCATTTCAGCTAATTTTTCATTTGCTAAAACCATTGATTTTTCGGTATTTCTTAGAACTTACCTTCGTTAGCAGCTTCTTCTAATGAAACAGCTACAGCTACAGTAGCTCCAACCATTGGGTTGTTACCCATACCGATTAGACCCATCATTTCAACATGAGCTGGTACAGAAGAAGAACCAGCAAATTGAGCGTCAGAGTGCATACGTCCCATAGTATCTGTCATACCATAAGAAGCTGGACCTGCTGCCATGTTATCTGGGTGAAGTGTTCTACCTGTACCACCACCAGATGCTACTGAGAAGTACTTCTTACCTTGTTCGATACATTCTTTCTTATATGTTCCAGCAACTGGATGTTGGAATCTTGTTGGGTTTGTAGAGTTACCTGTGATAGATACATCTACACCTTCTTTATGCATGATTGCAACACCTTCTGTTACATCGTTTGCACCATAGCAATTAACTTTAGAACGAAGTCCATCAGAATAAGACTTACGGAATACTTCCTTAACTTCTCCTGTGTAGTAATCCATTTCTGTTTCCACGTATGTAAATCCGTTGATACGAGAAATGATTTGTGCAGCATCTTTTCCAAGACCATTTAAGATTACTCTTAAAGGTTTTTGACGTACTTTGTTTGCCTTTTCAGCAATACCAATAGCTCCTTCAGCAGCTGCGAAAGATTCATGACCTGCTAAGAATGCGAAACATTCTGTTTCTTCTTCTAATAACATCTTTCCTAAGTTACCATGTCCGATACCAACTTTACGTTGATCAGCAACAGAACCTGGGATACAGAATGCTTGTAATCCTTCTCCGATTGCTGCTGCAGCGTCAGCTGCTTTTCTACAATTTTTCTTAATAGCGATTGCAGCACCTACAATGTAAGCCCAACAAGCGTTTTCAAAACAAATTGGTTGAATTTTTTTCACTTGGTCATATACATCAAGACCAGCGTCCTTAGTAATCTTTTCTGCTTCTTCGATAGAAGCGATACCATAGCTATTCAATACAGCATTAATCTTATCTATTCTTCTTTCATATGATTCAAATAAAGCCATCTTGATTAAATCCTCCTTAGATATTATACACAAACAAATGCACTTGTTTGTCTAACATAAATTTTATATTTCTGTTAAAACTATATTTAAAATATAGTTATCCAATACTATGTAAATGATTATTCTTCACGAGGATCGATAATCTTTACAGCATCAGCAACACGACCATATTGTCCCTTTGCTTTTTCCCAAGCTGTGTTAGGGTCATCACCCTTCTTAATAAAGTCAGTCATCTTTCCTAAAGATACGAATTGGTATCCGATGATTTCGTTATTTTCATCTAATGCAATACCTGTAACATATCCTTCTGCCATTTCAAGATAACGAGGACCTTTCTTTAATGTACCATACATAGTACCAACTTGTGAACGAAGTCCTTTTCCAAGGTCTTCTAATCCAGCACCGATTGGAAGTCCATCTTCAGAGAATGCAGATTGAGTTCTTCCGTAAACGATTTGTAAGAATAACTCTCTCATTGCTGTATTAATAGCATCACAAACTAAGTCTGTGTTTAATGCTTCTAAAATTGTTCTTCCTGGTAAAATTTCAGATGCCATAGCTGCTGAATGTGTCATACCAGAACATCCAATTGTT
>CAJFOH010000210.1 GCA_904395845.1 uncultured Lachnospiraceae bacterium | reverse complement strand
GTAGAAATTGCAGAACGTCTATCTTTTTCAGACCAAAGTCACTTTATCCAACAGTTTCGAGAAAGTGTAGGAATGACACCAAAAAAATACCGAGAAAAGTACCATATGATTCAATGGGAAATTGAAGTGGAATAAATGATTCAATAGACAAAAAAAGATAGTATATGAATGTGATTTATTAGAAAAAGGGGTTAGAAACATCTAGCCCCTTTAAGTATGTATCCGCAAACACACACACCAATTAATTATATAATAATCCCATATGTAATACTATGCAACCATTAAATGAAATTTCATAAAAGTGTCATTTATTTTATATGTCTTATTTAATTTTCATATGTTACAATAAAAAACAGAGAAAAAACTTACAATATTATGGGAAAAGATAAATGAAAGACGTAGTTTATTTACAAGCATAGGGAGGTTAAAGTATGAAAACGAAATGGAAAAAAAGGTTACCGATTATTATTATTGTGTTAATTGTATGTATGGTTTACTTACACTATGAAAATACTACATTGCAAATTACTACATATTCTTTGCTAGATGAAAATATACCAAAGGAATTTGATAATTATAAGATTGTTCAAATATCTGATGTTCATAATACAAAGTCAAAAAAACTAATTACAGATTTAGTAGAGGCGGTAAAAGAACAACAACCAAATATCATAGTTGTAACAGGTGATTTGATTGATGCAAGTAGGACAGATATTCAAGCAGCAGTAAATCTAGTAGAGCAGTTACAAACCATTGCGCAAGTATATTTCGTTTCTGGTAATCATGAGGCAAGCATTGAAAATTATTCTGAATTAAAGAAACAACTAAAAGAAAAGCAAGTGGTTGTGTTAGATAATAAAGCAGAAACCTTACAGATTGGAGATGAAACCATTCAGCTGATTGGACTGGATGATCCAAGTATGGTGTATGATCCATATGTTCCAGAAAAAAGCATTCTACTAGGCCACTTAGAAAATATGAATTATGACAACAATCAATATTGTATATTATTATCACATCGTCCTGAATTATATGATACATACATAGAAATGGGAATGAATCTAGTATTATCTGGGCATGCCCATGGTGGACAAATACGAATTCCATTTCTTGGTGGGGTTATTGCACCAAATCAAAGATTGTTTCCAAAATATACAAGTGGAATGTTTCAAACAGGAAAGACGACAATGGTTGTAAGTCGTGGAATTGGAAACAGCATACTACCTTTTCGTATTAACAATCGACCAGAATTAGTTGTGGTGGAGTTAAAGCAAAGCTCACGCAAAGCTTACGATAACAAGAGGAACAAAAGAAGGGCTAAGGGATTCACCAAAAAAGATAAATCACTTAGCCGTTTTTTTTCATGTTTTATCAACAACAGAATCTCTTACAATTAGGGAAACATCCATGGTTTGCTTGGCTGTTTCTTTTTTATGCCCAAATGTAATACGTTCTAATAACAGTCTAGTAGCTATTTTTGCCTTTTCTGTTACATTTTGGGAAACAGAAGATAGTTTTGGAAAGGTATAATTACAAAGGTATAAATCATCATATCCAATAATAGACAAATCCTCTGGAATGGTATATCCATAGGAGCGAGCACCTTCCATAATACCAACAGCACAAATATCAGCAGTTGTTACAACGGCAGTAATAGGGTATTTAGAAGTTGCAATTTCAATGCCTGCTGCTACACCACCCTCATAGGATGGGGAAAAGGAGTAAATATACTCTTTTCTAAGTGGAATATGAAACTCCTCTAGTGCTTGTTTATATCCTAAGAAACGATTAGTTAATAGTGCATTATATTCATAATCTGCCACAAATGCAATATGAGTATGCCCATGTTCAATTAAATATTTGGTAGATAAATAAAGCCCTTTTGTATCATCAGAGGAAACATTGATAAAATTAGAGCTAGAAAGGGAACTATCAAACATAGCAATAGGGCATGTAGTAGTCTTAAGAAACTCTTTCATTTCTTTCGTATCATAAGGATATAAAAAAATAATTCCGTCTACATTCCAATGTTTTAATAAAGTTAAAATATCTTCTTGGTTACAGATGGAATGAACCATTGCATAGTATCCATGTTGACGAAGTTCATATTCAATAGTACCAATCATAGTACTGATATATGGATTTTCCAAGTAATTTGGCATACTGTCATTTTCATCAAGGGATATAATAACTCCAATAATATTTGACTTTTTATTAGTTAAACTTCTAGCACTTAGGTTAGGTACATAACCGTATTCTTTAATAATAGAATTCACTTTTTCTATGGTTTTGGCTGAAACTCGATTGTGTTTTCCATTGATTACATTGGAAACTGTCATCATGCTAACTCCAGCTTTATCTGCAATGTCTTTTAATGTCATAATGAAATACCTCGAAATTTTATTGATTTTATTGCAATAGTAGTAATATTTTAAATTGAAATAGAATCTATAAACCAAAAAGGAGTCAGATAAATCCGACTCCTATAAGCATATGTTTCTATCCACATACTATATTTGTTATATATAATATACTATGCATAAATAAAATATGCAAGTGAAACCTAGTTTAAAAGAGATGGGATAGTGAGATTTAAAATATTTTTGTGATATAGGCATGTAAAAAAAGTGTGTGAACAGAGAGAAAAAACTTGACGAGGGAAAGTAAAATATTTATAATTAGTTTAACGTTAAACTAAAAAGGAGAAATAGGATTATGAAGGAGATTTATAAGGTACAGACACAACCAGTTGCTTTGAAAGAAAATCAAGTAATTGGAACCAATTATCGTATTACTATGCTAACAGATTGTTTGGTACGATTGGAATATAACAAAGATAATAACTTTGAGGATAGACCAACACAAATGGTATGGAATCGAAATTTTCCAAAGGTAAACTATCGTGTTGTGAAAAAAAAGGATGGTATAGAAATTCATACCGATAAGCTACATATTATTTACAATGAAAAAGAGTTTACCAGTTTTGGACTAAGTATTCAGGTAAAAGGAAACTTAAGTGCATATCATAGTATCTGGCATTATGGAGAGGAAATTTATGACTTAAGGGGAACAGCTAGAACCCTAGATTTAGTAGATGGAGAAACACCACTAGAACATGGTATTTTATCTCGTGTGGGATATTCTGTCATTGATGATAGCAATTCTCAGGTGCTATCAGAAACTGGATTTGTAGAACCAAGAGAAAAAGGTATCAAAGATTTATATTTCTTTGGATATGGTAGAGATTATAAGCAAGCATTAAAAGATTTTTATACATTATGTGGAAATACGCCAATGCTACCAAGATATGCCCTTGGAAATTGGTGGAGTCGTTACTATAAATATTCAGAAGAAAGTTATATGGAGCTTGTAAACCGTTTTGAAAAGGAAAACGTCCCATTTAGTGTAGCCGTTATTGATATGGATTGGCATCTTGTGGATATTGATTCAAAGTACGGAAGTGGTTGGACAGGATATACATGGAACAAAGACCTATTCCCAGATCCAAAGCGTTTCCTGCAATGGCTTCATAATAAGGGAATGAAAGTTACATTAAATGTTCACCCAGCAGATGGAGTAAGAGCATTTGAAGAAATGTATGAAGATATGGCAAAAGAACTAGGGGTAGATTATGAGAATGAAGACCCTATTGTATGCGATTTGGCAGATGAAACCTTTGTAGAAGCATACTTTAAATATTTACACCACCCAAGAGAAGACGAAGGAGTTGACTTTTGGTGGATTGATTGGCAACAAGGCAATAATACAAAAATAGAAGGTCTTGATCCGTTATGGATTTTAAATCATTTTCATTTCTTAGATAATAAGAGAAATGGAAAGCGTCCTATGACATTTTCAAGATATGCAGGAGTTGGTAGTCATCGTTATCCAGTAGGATTTTCAGGAGATACCATAACCACTTGGGAGTCCTTACAGTTCCAGCCATACTTTACAGCAAATGCTTCTAACATTGGATATGGTTGGTGGAGCCATGACATTGGTGGGCATATGATGGGATATAAAGATGATGAAATGACAGCTCGCTGGACTCAGTTTGGAATATATTCTCCAATTATGCGTTTGCATAGTTCTTGCAGTGAATTTAATGGAAAAGAGCCTTGGAGATTTAAAAAAGAAACAGAAGTTGTTATGAAAGAAGCATTACGCCAACGTCATAAAATGGTACCATATTTATATACCATGAATTATAGAAATTATAAAGAAGGAATGCCTCTTATTGCACCGATGTATTATGAATATCCAGAAAAAGAAGAAGCATATCAAGTGAAAAATCAATATTTCTTTGGTAGTGAAACGATAGTTGCACCGATTACTTCAAAAAGAATTGATGGTCTAAATGTTGCAAAGGTTACGGTTTGGTTACCAGAGGGAACTTGGTATGACTTATATACAGGTGTTGTATATGAAGGAAATCGAATGTTAGATATGTATCGTACGTTAGATAGTATTCCAGTGCTTGTAAAGGCAGGGGGAATCCTACCGTTTACAGAGGAAATTTTTGGGGGAGATGTTTGCAAAAATCCAGAGTCACTAAGTATTAAAATATTTGCAGGAGCAGACGGGGCATTTACTCTTTATGAAGATGATAACGAAACTTGTAACTATGAACAAGGAGAGTGCGCAACTACAACCATAGATTACAAAGACGGAAGGATTGTAATTCATAAGGCAGAACAAATCACTTCTTTCATTCCAGAGAAAAGAAGCTACATATTAGAGCTTTACGGATATGAGTGTGAAGATAATAAGAAACTTGTAGTATCAGTAGGTGAGGAAACTATGGAGGTAGTAGCAACCTATGATAACCTACAAAGAAAGACAATCGTTATGCTACCTAAAGTAGATACAACAAAAGATATTATCATAGATGTAAAACAGCTAAGTCATGTAGAAGAAAATCCAGTAATAGAGCAAGTATTTTCTTTCTTAAATCAGGCAGAAATTTCTTTTGTATTAAAAGATAACATTTATGAAGTGGTAAGAAACGGTCAGTCAGTAATAGCTACATTATCACATCTTCAAGCCATGGAGCTTGATAAGGATTTATATGGAGCTTTGGTTGAAATATTAACTGCTAGATAAAAGATATAATATTATTTCTTATTTTACAAAATAGTTTCATTGACAGGCGTTTTGATAAATGATAAATTGCCAGTATAGAGAATGGTAGAAGAATAAAACGTCATTGATACACTCTCTAATGAAACAAAACAAAGTAGAAAAGAGGATATAAAATGAGTAAAGTATTATATATTAAAGCAAATATTAAGCCAGAAGGAGCATCTCGTTCTTATGAAATTTCAGATGCATTTATCAAGGAGTATGAAAAACAACATCCAGAAGATGAAATTATTACATTAGATTTGTATGAAGAAGGGATTGATTTTTTAAGACCAGAAGATTTAGGAGTGTTATTTGGACCTAAAACAGAAGAAAGCAAAAATCACCCACATTTAAAATATGCATACCAATTTGCAGAAGCTGACAAATATGTAGTATCTGCACCAATGTGGAATTTAAGTATTCCAGCTATTTTAAAGGCATACATTGATTATGTAAGTGTAACTGGCATTACATTCAAATATACAGAAAATGGTCCAGTTGGGCTTTGTGAAGGAAAGAAAGCATTATATGTAGTATCTCGTGGTGGAGCGTATGAAAATACACCATTTGAAATGGGAGAACGTTATTTAAGAACGATTTTTGGTTTCTTTGGAATTACAGATATGGAAACAATTTCAGCAGAAAATGTAGATGGAAATCCAGAAAAGGCAGGAGAAATTGTAGAAGAAGCTAAAAAGAAGGCAGAAGAATTAGCAAGTAGATTTTAATAGAGGTGGAAGCCTAAAGCACAAAGATTTTTGTGAGAAAGGGCTTCCACTTTTTCTTGGTATTCATCATTCATAAAACAAAAATATATAGATAAATTGCATAAAACTCTATACAAAAAAATAAAATATGTTAAAATAATAACAAAGAAAAAAATCCCAAAGTTAAAATAAACATTTATATTTAAAGTGTAGAATATATGCCATTTATGGAGGAAAACCAATGAAAGTTGATGTACTACAAGTGTTAGAAGTATTAATAAATAGCAATAATGTGGATATGACAATCATCCCAACAAAAGATACCAATGAAAAAGAAAATAGAAATATGAAAGAATGCCAACAAAAAATATTAGAAAAAGTAAAAAAGGATGTTGGGAATTACAAACCAAATACTTTATATTGCATTATAGATAGTTTTGAAGAAGAATATTGTTTGTTTCAAACTCCAAAAAGTGATGGGGAGAAGATAATTCTTATTGGTCCATATAGAAGAAGTTATATGGAAAAATATCAATTAGCTGAGCTTATGGAGAAACAAAGTATTTCAATGTTACATATCAATGATGTACACGAATACTATAATTCTATCCCCATTGTTTCAAATTCAAATGCTTGGATTCAGGTAATTGCTTGGGTAGTAAAAGTACTATATGAGGAAAATGAGTGCAATATAGAAGTATTAGATGATTCAAAAGAAAATTGGTGTTGTGCTACGTGGAATGTAGCCAATGATATAAAAAAAGATATCACAGCAAAGGTATTAGAAGAACGTTATCAGGCAGAAGGGGAACTTCTGTTGGCAATTTCACAGGGGCATGTAAAAAAAGCATTGAAGGCATTAAATCTTTTAGATAAATATAGAATAGCAAGACGACATGAAAAATTATATCGTGATTATAGAAACTTATTAATTACTTTTAATACGTTATGTAGAAAAGCAGTAGAACAAGCTTGTGTTCACCCTATTCATATTGACGAGCTATCTACACGCTTTGCAAAGCAGATAGAAAATGTGTACTCAGAATATGAAGTATCTAAGTTAAGGGTAAATATGATTAGAAGGTACTGTATGGTTGTAAATAATTATTCGTTGCAAGGATATTCTCCGTTAATACAAAAAATAGTAAATTACATTGATTTAAATTTAGAGGCAGACTTAAGTTTAAAAGCAGTATCAGAAAAATTTTCATTAAATGCAAGTTATTTATCAGATATATTTAAAAAAGAAGTTTCAGTTACATTTACTTCTTATGTAAACAATAAAAGAATTAAGCAAGCAATTTTATATCTAAATAGTTCTCATATGCAAATACAAGAGATAGCAGCAGAAGTAGGAATTTCAGATGTTAATTATTTTACAAAACTATTTAAAAGATTAATTGGAAAAACACCAAGAGAATATCGAAACTCCATACAATAATAGAAAAAAATAGTTAGAGTATTTCTCAATCACAAAGAAAAGTGGTTATAGGAGAAATACTCTTTTTTATCCCAATTACGTTAAAAGATTAACAATTTATCATATAGGAATGTTAATTAATTAAAGCAAACAATCGTAAATTTGCACAATAAAAAACAATACATTTAGTTAAAATAACGAAAAAAATAAGAGAAAAAAATAATAGAAAGAAAAAAACCAAGTATATACGATTTTAACCAAAAAATATACTCATAGATTATAGGGGAATATGATAAAATGCCAGACAAGATAGTTTTAAACGTGTTTTTTGTAAAAAATAAAAAGTGCAAAGACTTACTATTAGAATAACTTTATTATTAAAAAAGATAGACAATTAAGGAGGACAAACAATGAAACAAATTTTAATTTCAGGATTTGCAGATGAAATTAGTGCAGATTTTGATGAGCAACTAAAAGTAGTGACAGAGTTAGGAATGAACTATATTTCTCTACGTACTGCTGATGGAAAAGGAATTGCAGATTATACGGTAGAAGAAGTAAAAGAAAGTATTCTTCCAAGATTACAAAAAGCAGGAGTAAAGGTATCCTCTCTTGGTTCTCCAATTGGAAAAATTAATATTGATAGTGAAGAAGATTTTGAAAAACAATTAGTACAGTTAGAAGAACTTTGTAACATTTGTAAGGTGCTTGATTGCAAGTATATTCGTATGTTTAGTTTTTATATGCCAGAGGGAAAAAATCCAGATGACTATAAAGATATAGTAATTGAAAAGTTAAGAAAGTTTGATGAAATTGCAAAGAAACATAATGTTATCTTAATTCATGAAAATGAAAAAGATATTTATGGAGATACAAAAGAACGTTGCAAAATTATTTTAGAAACATTAGGAAGCGATCATTTTAAAGCAGCATTTGATTTTGCAAACTTTGTACAATGTGGGGAAGACCCTAAGGAATGTTATGATATGCTTCACAAATATGTGGCATATATTCATATTAAAGATGCTGTTACAACAAACAAAGAAAATGTTGTTTGTGGAACAGGAGAAGGAAAAATTAAAGAATTATTAGATGCTTTTATTAATAAAGATGGTTATGAAGGTTTCTTAACATTAGAACCACATTTAGTAATTTTTGATTCTTTACAATCATTAGAAGTTGAAAATGCAGAGAAGATTATTAAAGAAAACAAAGCAAAAGATGGTGCAGAAGGCTATAAGATGCAATATGATGCTCTAGTTCAAATATTAAAAGAAGTTGGGATTTTCGTTTAGAAAAATAGAAGCGATATAACAAGCTCATAATAATATAGATAGAATCATAATAAAAAAGAGCAGATGTATATATATCAGTGATAAAACTGGAAGAATAAATATTTATGTTTAAAGATAAGGAGAAAGAAGATATGAAGAAAGTAAGATATGGTTTAATTGGTATTGGAGCACAAGGTGGTGCGTATGCAGGATTTTTAACAGGTAAAGGTGGTTTCCCAGGAATGCCATCTCCAGATTGTCCACCACACTGTGAATTAGGAGCATTATGTGATATTGATCCAGCAAAGGAAAAAATGTGCAAGGAAAAATATCCAGAAGTGCCATTTTTTAAAGATTGGAAGGATATGGTAAATTCTGGTCTTGTAGATGCTGTTATTACAACAGTTCCTCACTATTTACATACAGAAATTGCTATTTACTGTTTAGAACACGGCATGAATGTATTAGTAGAAAAGCCAGCAGGTGTTTACTCTAAAGAAGTACGTTTAATGAATGAATGTGCAGCAAAGCATCCAGACGTAGCATTTGGTATTATGTTTAATCAACGTACAAATAAATTATATCAAAAGATTAAAGAAATCGTTGCTTCAGGAGAATTAGGAGAAATCCGTCGTTCTAACTGGATTATTAACTCATGGTGGCGTCCAGATAGCTACTATCGTCAAAGCGACTGGCGTGCAACATGGGGAGGAGAAGGTGGTGGAGTTTTAGTAAACCAAGCACCTCACCAATTAGACTTATGGCAATGGATTTGTGGCGTGCCAAACAAAGTATATGCAAAATGTTTATACGGATGCCACAGAGATATTATTGTAGAAAATGATGTTACAGTAATTACAGAATATCCAAATGGAGCAACAGGAAGTTTCATTACATGTACCCATGACCCTAATGGAACAGACCGTTTAGAAATTGACTTAGACAATGGTAAGATTGTAGTAGATGGAAGTAAAACAGCTACTGTATATCGTTTAAAGAAATCAGAAGATGAATTAAATGCAACAATGTCAATGATGGAATTAGCAAGAATTACATCAGGAAATTCAGCAGGTGGAGAAGGTTTATATACTGTGGAAACATTTGAAAATACAGATGGATGGGGAGTACAACATACAACTGTTATGGAAAACTTTGCATTACATATTTTAGAAAATAAACCACTATTAGCACCAGGATCAGATGGAATCAATGGAGTAAATTTAGCAAATGCAATCTTATTATCTAGTTGGTTAGGAAAAGAAGTAGAATTACCAGTAGATGAAGATTTATATTTAGAAGAATTAAATAAGAAAATTGCTGAAGAAGGAAAATTCCCAACTCGTTAGTCATTGATAGAACATAAGCAGATAAGATTATGGTAGATAGCTATATTTTTTATGAAAGTTCTTGTAAGGCTGATAAAAATATGGCTATCTATTAACCTATATAGATGTCAAATAATGGAAATTACATAAAAAGTTTGGTATCAAATAAGAGACTGGGAGGAAGCGATGAAAAAAGCAGCAATTATTGGATTGGGAGATATTTACCCAATTCATTTATCAGCAATTGAAAAAAATCATAATATTACTCTTTGTGCAGTATGTGATATTGACCAAGCAAAGAGGACACTTGCACCAGAGGGAATTCCTTTCTATACCGATTATAAAGAAATGGCAATAAAAGAAAAGCCAGATTGTATTCATATTTGCTTGCCACATTACTTACATTATCCAGTATCAAAAGAATTAGTTGAAATGGGATTTCATGTATTTTGTGAAAAACCAGTTGCCCTTAATTGTGAAGAAGCAGAGCGCTTTGTACAGCTAGAAGAAGCTCATAAAAACATTCACATTGGAATATGTTTACAAAATAGAAGAAATGAAACAGTAGAAACATTAAAAGCTATTATTGATAGTGGAGATTATGGAAAGGTAGTAGGAACAAGAGGAATTGTTCCATGGTATAGAGAAGAATCCTACTACAAGCAAAAACCATGGAGAGGAAAATGGGAAACAGCTGGTGGTGGTTGTATGATTAACCAATCCATACATACCCTTGATTTGTTATATTATTTAGGTGGAGAAATATCAGGAGTAAAGGCAACTGTTAGTAAATTACTGGATTATGATATTGAAGTGGAAGATACAGTTACCGCCCAATTATTCTATAACAATGGTGCAAAAGGATTGTTTGTAGCAACAGTTGCTAATTATAAAAATGAATCTGTTCAAGTTACGGTACAACTAGAAAAAGGTGAATTCCGTATTTATGATAATGTTCTATATGAAGTGCTAGAAGATGGGAACTTAAAGAAAATGATAGAAGATAGAAAAGTTTCTGGAACCAAGTTCTATTATGGAGCAAGTCATGAAAAAATTATTGGAGAGTTTTACGAAGCACTTGAAAAAGAAGATAACACTTACATTAAGGTAAGTGATGCAAAAATGAGTATTCGTCTTATAGATGGAATCCAAAAATCAGGAAAAACAGGACAGTATGTAGAAATATAACAGTAGTAAAACAAAAAACAGTTTGTAATATCTAATAACAAAGGTAATACAATTAAAAAACAAAAAAAGAATGAGATTAAATGGAGGTTATACGATGAAAAAAGGACTAATCGGTATTCAAATGAGTACAATTAAAAATAAAATTGAGGAATTAGGAGCTTATGGTACATTAAAGGCATGTGCAGAATTAGGATACCATTGTGTAGAAGTTTCTCAAATTCCAATGACAAAGGAAAATGTAGAAGGAATGAAGAAGGCTTGTGATGAATTTGGTATTAAGATTGCAGCTTGTAGTGCAGCATTAGAACCTATGATGCCAGGTATGCCAGGAGAGTTTTTAGTTAGCGATTTTGATAAAATTGTAGCAGACTGTAAAGCATTAAACTGTGATATGCTTCGTATTGGTATGTTACCAATGACTTGTATGGGAAGTCGTGAAAAGGCTCTTGATTTTGTAAAACGAGCAGATGAAATGGCAAAAAGATTAAAAGAACATGGAATTGATTTATATTATCACAACCACCATGTTGAGTTTGTAAAGTATGATGGAGAATATTTATTAGATATTATTAAAAACAATACAAAGTACATGGGATTTGAACTTGATATTCATTGGATTCATCGTGGTGGAGAAAATCCAGTAGAATTTATTAAAAAGTATGATGGTAGAATTCGTCTTCTTCACTTAAAAGATTATAGAATTTCAGAAGTAAAATTACCAGAAGGTCCATTTGATCCAAAAACATTTATGGACGCATTTACAAGCAACGTTCAGTTTGCTGAAGTAGGAGAAGGAAGTCTTCCAATTAAGGAATGTATTGAAGCAGGACTTGCTGGTGGAAGTGAATATTTCTTAATTGAACAAGATGATACTTATGGTAGAGATCCATTTGAAAGTTTAAGAATTAGTAGAGATAACCTAATTAAGTTAGGATATGAAGATTGGTTTCATTTTGAATAGAAATTTAAAGTAACTACAAAGATAGGGTTTAGAGTCTATAAAATTTCTCCTTGTACTTCCGATGTACATACTGTATGGTCAGGTGCTATTGGGGAACGTACGGATATGAT
This sequence comes from uncultured Lachnospiraceae bacterium, assembly GCA_904395845.1. Lineage (GTDB taxonomy): Bacteria > Bacillota > Clostridia > Lachnospirales > Lachnospiraceae > Fimimorpha. Next base: position 4,786 of record CAJFOH010000210.1, on the reverse strand, counting down.
TTTAGGACATGAAGCAGTAGGTATTGTAGAAGCAGTTGGGGAGCTGGTAAAAGATTTTAAACCAGGAGATCGAGTAGTAGTTCCAGCTATTACACCAGATTGGAATTCGCTAGAAGCACAAGGTGGATATTCAATGCATTCAGGTGGAATGTTATCTGGTTGGAAGTTTTCTAACTTTAAAGATGGTGTATTTGGAGAGTTTTTCCATGTAAATGATGCAGATGGCAATATGGCACACTTACCAGATTGTATTGATGATGCCACAGGTGTTATGTTATGTGATATGATGCCAACAGGTTTTCATGGAGTAGAGCTTGCTGATGTTCAATTTGGAGATAAAGTATTAGTAGTGGGAATTGGACCAGTAGGTCTTATGGCAGTAGCAGGTGCTGCACTTCGTGGTGCATCAGAAATCTATGCAGTAGGTAGTCGACCAAATTGTATTGAAATTGCAAAAGAATATGGGGCAACACATATTATTAATTATAGAAATGGCTCTATTGAAGAACAAGTAATGGAGCTTACAAATGGAAAAGGTGTGGATAAAGTAATCATTGCTGGTGGAGATGTGGACACATTTGAAACAGCAATTAATGTATTAAAACCAGGTGGAAAAATTGGAAATGTAAATTACATTGGAGAAGGAGATTATATTAAAATCCCTCGTGCACAATGGGGTTGTGGTATGGGACACAAGCAAATTGCAGGAGGATTAATGCCAGGTGGAAGACTTCGTATGGAAAAATTAATCTCTTTAATTGAAACTGGTCGTATTGACCCATCAAAATTAATTACTCATCGTTTTGAAGGATTTGATAAGGTAGAAGAAGCATTACTTATGATGAAGGATAAACCAAAGGACTTAATTAAGCCAGTAGTAATTATAAAAGAAATATAAGATAGTTAACAATAAGCATTAATATATATATAATAAAACTAGAATCATAAAAACGAATATAGTTTTTGTAAGAACGGCGTTGCGACGGCGTTCTATTTTTTTGACTTATAAGAAAAAAAGCATTTGATAGTGATACAATTAGTATAACTGTCAGGTGCTTTTTCTATTTATAGATATAAAAAATGAGTAAATATTACCTTACATTTCCTAAAAATCTGTTATAATAAAAAGAAAATATGTAAGAATAGGTAGGTGTAACCGTTGGAAGTAACAGAGGATTTATTAAATCATTTAATGGAATTATCCAAGCTTCATTTATCAAAGGAAGAAAAAGAACAAGCAAAAAATGACCTAAATCAAATGTTAGAATATATACAAGTATTAGATGAAATAGAAATTGATGATATAAAAAGTGAAATAAGAAACTATCATATGGATAACTATCATAATAATGTATTTCGTGAAGATGTAGTTTCTTGTAAAGAGAAAGAAGAATTAAAGGCAAATAGAGAATATATATTACAACAAGCGCCAAAGAGAAAAAATGATACCTTTGTCGTACCAAAAACCATTGATGAGAGGAGGGAGAAGTAGCTATGACTGCACTAGAACTAGGCAAGAAAATAAGAAATGGAGAATTAACGGTACGACAAGTAGTAGAACAGACATATGAGAAGATAGCCATGTTAGATAAGGAGTTACAAAGTTTTTTATCCCTTCGTGAGAAAGAAGAAGTATTATTAGAAGCAGACGAAATCCAAGAAAAAATTAATAGCAAGCAGTTGATTCACTCACTAGCAGGAGTTCCTATTGCTATTAAAGATAATATTTGTACCAAAGGGATAACAACTACTTGTGCCTCTAAAATGCTAGAACATTTTATTCCTATGTATGATGCAACTGTAATTGATAATATAAAAAAAGCAGGAATGATTATTATTGGAAAAACAAATATGGACGAGTTTGCAATGGGAAGTACAACAAAACATTCTGCATTTCAAATAACAAAAAATCCAAATAATACAGAGTTTTGTGTTGGTGGTTCTTCTGGTGGTTCAGCAGCTGCAGTAGCTTCCCAAATGGTACCACTTTCCCTAGGAAGTGATACAGGAGGTTCTATCAGACAACCATCTGCATTTTGTGGAATTGTAGGAATGAAGGCAAGCTATGGATTAGTATCAAGAAATGGGTTAATAGCCTATGCTTCTTCTATGGATCAAATAGGACCTATGGCAACCAATGTATCTGATTGTGCAGCACTTTTAGAAGTAATTGCTTCTTATGATTCCCATGATTCTACTTCCGTAAAAGTTACAGACACTCAATATACAAAGTCACTGATTAATGACGTAAAGGGTATGAAAATTGGTTTATTACAGTACAAGCAAGATAATCCATTGGATGAGTCCATACAATGTGCAATCAATCAGGCAAAAGAAAACTTGAAAAATTTAGGTGCAACAGTAACCACAGTTACCATTCCATTTACAGCAAAGCAAGTATTATCTGTATATTATGTGTTAGCTTGTGCAGAGGCAAGTTCCAATTTAGAGCGATACGATGGAGTAGTCTATGGATTTCGATCAGACAAAGATTCCAGTTTAAGTGAAATGTATAAAAAAACAAGAACACAAGGGTTTGGAAGTGAAGTAAAGCGAAGAATTATGCTTGGCTCTTTTGTGCTAAGTGCTAGTCAATATGAGCATTATTACAAAAAAGCCCTTCGTATAAGAGAATATATTTGTAGTGAAGTGAGTCGCTTATGGAATGATTATGATGTGCTACTTCTCCCAACTACATCAGTAAGTGGAGTTCCTATAAAAGAAAAAATGGTACATACAACAAAAGAATATGAGATGGATTGTTATACCGTATTAGCCAATCTAACAAAACTTCCTGCCATTTCTATTCCTTATGGAAACGATGAAAATGGATTGCCAATTGGCATACAGCTTATGGGAAACTACCTACAGGAACATACGCTATTTCAAGTAGCATATACATTAGAGAAAAATATGGAGAAAGAAAAAAGGAGTGGGATATGATAGGGGAAAATAATATAGATTGTAACAATGCAAATTGTAAGATGTTAGAATATGAAACAGTCATTGGCTTAGAAGTACATATTGAATTAGCTACCAATACAAAAATCTTTTGTGGTTGTAGTACTACATTTGGAGAAGAAGAAAATGTGAATATTTGTCCTGTTTGTACAGGGATGCCAGGAAGTGTACCCGTTTTAAATAAAAAAGTAGTAGAGTATGCCATAGCAGTAGGGTTAGCACTTCATGGAAACATTACACCCATAACAAGATTTGATAGAAAAAACTATTTTTATCCAGATAATCCTCAAGGATATCAAATTTCCCAGTTGTATTTTCCTATTGTTACAGGAGGTTTTCTAACAATACAAGGGGAAGATGGAAACAAAAATATAAGAATCCATGAGCTTCATATGGAGGAGGACGCTGGAAAGCTAATTCATGATGAGAAAGAAAAATTTTCTTATATTGATTTTAATCGAAGTGGAGTTCCATTAATAGAAATCGTAACAGAGCCTGATATGAGAAGTGCAGGAGAAGTTATGGAATTTTTAGAAACTTTAAAAAGTAGAATTCAGTATTTAGGAGTATCTGATTGTAAATTACAAGAAGGCTCTATGCGAGTAGATGTTAATTTATCAGTAAGAAAAAAAGGGGATACGAAGCTAGGTACAAGAACAGAAATGAAAAATTTAAATTCATTTCGAGGCATACAACGAGCCATTGCAGATGAGACAAAACGTCAAATTGCCCTATTAGAATCAGGAAAGGTAGTAGAGAGGGAAACAAGACGTTGGGATGATACAAAAGGCACATCGTATTCAATGAGGTCAAAGGAAGATGCTATGGATTATCGTTATTTTCCAGAACCTGATTTGCCACCAGTGATAATTTCAAATGATTGGATTGAAAAAATAAAAAAGAAAGAACCAGAGTTTCGAGAAGAAAAGATAATAAGATATCAAAGCCAGTATGGGATAAGTGAGTACGATTCTAGGCTATTAACAGAAACAAAAGAGATGGCAGCCTGCTTTGAAGAAACAATAGTACATTTCAATCAACCAAAGGAAGTAGCTAATTGGCTTATGGTAGAAACCCTTAGTTTGTTAAAGGAAAAGGGGTTAGATAGCACAAAGCTATTATTTTCACCAAAACAACTAGCAAGTCTTTTAACAATGATTTATAATAAAGTGATTAATCGAACAGTTGCAAAGGAAGTTTTTGAAGCCATATTTGGAACTGACCTTTGCCCAGTTGAATATGTAGCTGCCCATAATCTTTCCATGATACAAGATGAGGAACGTATCATACAGATTGTAGAACAAGTAATAGGTGAAAATGAGCAGTCAGTACAAGATTATATAGCAGGAAAGAAGCGTGCCATGGGATTTTTAGTAGGACAAGTAATGAAAGCGACAAAAGGAAAAGCAGATCCCCAAAAAGTCAATGAACTAGTTCAAGTGTGTCTAGAACGTTTTATAAAAAGTGAAGTATAAATAAGAAAGGAAACGATGATGAGTAAAGTATATGTATTTTTAGCAAATGGAATGGAAGAAGTGGAGTGTTTAACCGTAGTAGATTTGCTACGTAGAGGAGAAGTAGAAGTTGTTATGGTATCTATCACAGATACAAAGGAAGTAGTAGGAAGTCATAACATAACCATTGTAGCAGACGAATGTATGGAACATCTTTCCACAGAAGAACGATTAATAAAAGATGCAGATTTATTATTTTTACCAGGAGGTATGCCAGGTACACAAAACTTAAAATCCAATGAAATGTTAGCAAGTATGCTAAAAGAGCAAGTAAATGCCAAAAAGCTAGTAGGTGCAATGTGTGCTGCCCC
>CAJFOH010000209.1 GCA_904395845.1 uncultured Lachnospiraceae bacterium | reverse complement strand
TTTAGTTGTATCTCTTCATTTTGTTTTATTTCCTTAATTAAAATTAGAGAGTGAATTGGTAACGCAGGCTCCATATCCTCTGTCATCGTTACAGATAAGGTATAAGGAAACCATTGATGTAATTGATTGGAAAAAAAAGAAAATGTAATGATACAAACAATTACTATACTAGTTGTAATAAAAAATAAAGTATTTAATATTTTTTCTATTATATTCATATAAACGTACTCCAAATAATAGTGAATTCTTTTCTATGGTATTCTTGTAGTTACAAACAACAATCATTATAAAGGAAAGTTTATGAAAAATCAATTTCAAATTTTAACTTGTAAATTTAAAATAAGAAAAAGGTATTTTATTAGAAAGTAAGAAAAGGTTGTTGACATTTTTAATCTAATATGTTTAAATTTTAAATAATATGTCTATATTTTTATATGAAAATATAATAACTATAAATATAAATGGAACGAAAAAAGATATAGGAGAAAGCGTAATATGTGGACAAAAAGTAGAGTATCGATTTTGTTACTTTGTATTTTTATGTTTGTAACAAGTATGCCAGTTCAAGCTTCTGAGATTAGTATGGCAGCTTCTAGAGGTCGAAAGGTAATTCGAGTAGGTTTTCCGGATCAAGAAGGTTTGACAGAGAAAACTAAAGATGGAGAGTATGATGGATATACCGTTGCATATCTAGAAGAAGTAAAAAAGTACACAGGTTGGGAATATGAATATGTGGAAGTGGAAGGCAGTCTTAATGAACAGCTTGTTACTTTAATGGAAATGCTAGAAAAAGGGGAAATTGATTTGTTAGGTGGTATGCTTTATAATGAAGCATTAGCAGAACAATACGATTATCCATCTTATAGCTATGGTCAGGCACACACTGTATTAGCTGTTCGAGCAGATGATAATAGATGGTTAGAAAATGACTATGAACATTGGAACGGAATGGTTATTGGTACATATCCAAGACATGCAAAAAGAGAAGAAAATCTTCAAAAGTATGCTACAGTAAATGGGTTTGAATATGAATTAAAAGAATATGAAACATTAGCTGATATTATGCAAGCAATCTACATAGGAGAAGTAGATGCCACATTCCAAGTAGATTTGTCTATGGAAAATAATCTAAAGGCTATTGGTAAGTTCTCACCAGTTCCTTATTATTTTGCTACTACAAAAGGAAATACAGAATTAATACAGGAGTTAAGTCGTGCACATTCAAGAATTGAAGCTGCTAGTCCAAATATAAAGACAACATTATACAATAAATATTTCTCTAATAAAAACCATTTTACCTTATCAGAGGAAAACAAAGAGTATATAAAGTCGTTGGGAACAATTAATGTGTTGTTTATTAAAGGAAATGCACCAATTCATTATTGTGATGGCGAAAATCCATTAGGAATATCTATAGATATACTAGAAGCATTTAAAAAACAATCGGGACTTTCGTATAATCTTATTATGGTAGATAGTTACGAGGAAGCCATAGAAAAAGTAAATGAGGGAAATATTGATCTTCTTTTAGGTGTCAATAGTGATTCCTATATATTTAGTGAAATTCCACTAAAATTTTCTATTCCTTACTTTGAAAGTCAAAAAGTATTAATCAGTAATAAAAAAGATTTACAACCAGCAACAAAAGAAAGTGATATCTCTTATGATATTGAAAAAAAGATAAAATATGTAAATGAGCATACAGGCATTGGATATTATATCGATGTTTATAGTATTAATTATTATTTACAAAAAAAAGGGTTATACAATAATGTGCTAGTAAATTATAACGATCAAGAAGAAGTACAATATTGTATGGCAATACCAGAAGATGGAAGTAATAGTTTATTAAATATTATTGATAGCTTTATTACTAATATGACAGAAGATGAATTACAAACGTTTATTTATGAAAATATGTTAGTTTCTGCTGATTATAACATTGCAGAGTTATTGAAGGTTTATTCTTTGCAAATAAGTATTATTATTCTAGTTGTTATCATAATTATTTCTACTATATATGTGAATGGAGTTAGAAAGAGTGCTAGAATTAATAATGAAATGGCATTTCAGTATAAAAAGTTTGATGAATTAACTAAGCTAATGAATGAGTGTTTTTTTAGTTATGATTATGAAAAAGATGAATTGGAAATCCATAATAATCGTGTAATGTTTAATCGAAAAAATCATATTAAAAACTTTATAAATGGAAATCGAGAATATGAATTTTTAAATCAAATGATTGAAAATCAGGTGGATGATTTTCACAATTTCATATTAAATACTGCCATAGGTCCTAGATGGTATCGTATCATTATAAAAATTGTTAAAGATGAAAAGGGTGAGGTAGTATCTGCTCTTGG
>CAJFOH010000208.1 GCA_904395845.1 uncultured Lachnospiraceae bacterium | reverse complement strand
GTATTCGTGTCATATTAAGTAAATTATTTACTAATTGTCCCATCCACATAGAATCTTTTAAAATTTCTTTAATCAAAGACTCCTTACTTTCTTTATCTAACAATTCACAGCTTTCTAATAAAAAGCTGGCACTTCCAGTAATACCTGCAAGTGGTGTTCTTAAATCATGAGAAATGGAACGAAGTAAATTACTTTTTAACTTTTCTTTTTCCGTCTGAATTAAAATTTCCTCTTGCTTTTCATTTAATATTATTTTTTCAATAACAAAACTTACTTCTGTTAATACTGCTTTTATTACATTTTTTTCAAAAGAATCTAACTGCTTTCTATCTTCTAATACAATTCCCATAACTGCAAACACCATTTCATTGTTGTACAATGGAAAATAAATAGCCTTTGCCAATGAAAATGTATCTGTAAAACAGCCTGCTACATGACGATGTTCAAATACCCATTCCACTGCTTTTCTCTCATAAGTTTTTAAGGCTTCGTCACTAAAACTACTTTTTTTATCCTGATACACATAGAGAACTGGCTCTGATATTTTTCCATCCCACTTTGTATGACATAAAATAGAGCATTGTAATAAACCTTTTAACTGTTCTGCAGTAGCTTCTAATACTTCTTCTATGGTAGATGTTTGACGTAGCAATTTACTTGTCTTAAATAATACTTCTGTCCTTCGAAATGTATTGACTGCTTGCTCACTTTGTTCTACTAATTTCTGTTTATAATAATTGATGACTATTACCATTCCAATCATTAGAATGGCTGTCACCATTATATTTTTACTTTCCATCTCTTTCCAACCATTTACAGCAGGCAATAACTTGGTATAAAGAGCAATACTTATAAAACTTGATAAAATTCCTACAACATTTCCTCTTGTTTTTGCTGAAATAATAAAAACTGCAATAAAATAACTAATCAATATGTTACTACTACCAAAGTTAAAATGATATAGGAAAAAACTAAATGCTGTTACTATCCCAATTACTCCAAACATTCGTCCAATATCTTTTATATTTGGAAGTTTCCATTCCTGTCTTACTTTTTCTCTAGGCTTTGTTGGAGATTTAATATCTGGAATAATATAAATATCTATTTCAGGAGCTATCATACTAATTTCATCCACCATCGTCTTTTTTACTGGTACGATAGAACGCTTAATAGCTGTTTTTCCTAATACTATCTTAGAAACATTATTTATTCTTGCATATTCTGATATTTGATATGCAATATTATTTCCATAAGTAGTAACAACCTTTGCCCCTAACTGTTGTGCTAACTTTATATTTTCATTCACATCCTGCTTTTGTTCTCTTTTTACATTTTTTGATGATGTTTGAACATAAATAGCTGTAAACGAACCGTGAAATGCTTTGGCAATTCTTGCTGCTGTTCGTATTACTTTTGCATTACTAGGTGCAGAAGAAATACATACTAAAATATGCTCATGAAAATTCTTTTTATTTTTTACTACATGGTTTGTTTCATAAATCCCTTTTTCTAACTTATCTTCACACCGTCTATAAGCCATTTTTCTTAAACTTTTTAATATATCAACGGAATAGTGACTTCTTTGTACCAAATCTTTTTCTTCCATTCGACGAAAAAGGTTACTTGGCTCAATGTCTACAAATTGAATTTCTTCTGCATTATCAAATATAAAATCAGGAACTGTATGTGTTACTGGAATAGAAAATAAGTCCTTTATTATGTCATGATAGCTTTCAAGTTCTCCTATATTTAACGTTGTGTACACACAAATTCCACTGTCTAATAATTCTAATATATCCTGATAACGATGTTTATGTCGTTCTCCAAAACTATTTTCATGGTTCATCTCATCTAACACTATAATACTTGGTTTTCGCTTGATTGCACTTTCAATATCAAAAACAGGAACTTCTTCCCCTTTGAAACAAATAGAATCAGAGGATAATAAGGGTATCTCTTGCTGTTTTTTCTTATCCTCTTTTTCATACAGACATACAGAACCAATGACAACATCTTCTCCTAATTGTCTTACCTCTTTTGCTGCCTCCAACATTGCCACTGTTTTTCCTGAACAATCTCCATATCCTAAAAAAATCTTTAATGTACCTCTTTGTTTTGATGAATTCCCACTCATAGCATTCCTCACTTGTCTTTTTCGCTACTTTAGTATATCAAATTCCTTAGTATTTGTATAGGGTGGCATTGAACAAAAAAACATTCTACGTAATATCCTTACCGTACTGGCAGGATAAAAAATAGAATGTTTTCTTAACAAATTCTCTATATTCATACTAAAATAAACAAAACTTTTTTCCCCTTGCATTCAATGTATATTCATTCAATGCGTTTTTATTCCCTAAATTATTGCTTTTTCCTTTGACTTATTGTGTAGTTAATAAGTCCCTCTGCTTTTATAATAGTTTGCATAAATGGTGGAAAGGCTTGCCCTTTAAATGTTAATCCTTTTGTCTTGTCATAGATAACTCCATGGTCAAAGTCCACTTCCACTTCATCGCCTTCCTCAATATGTTTTGTAGCCTCTGCACACTCAATAATTGGAAGTCCAATATTAATTG
>CAJFOH010000207.1 GCA_904395845.1 uncultured Lachnospiraceae bacterium | reverse complement strand
TTTTAATGGGAATACAACAGTCACTCGGAATAAATCTCCATCTAAGTAAATAATTAACTGACCTCCCATAATTTCTGCTAAACTTTTGGCAATAGATAATCCTAATCCACTTCCTTCTGTGGTTCTTGATACATCACCTCTTACAAAACGCTCTGTTAATTCACTAGCAGAAATATTAAGAGGATGTTGGGATATATTTTTAATAACCACACCAACCCAACCACCTTTTGAAAAGGAATCAATATATACTCTTGTATTAGGCATTCCATACTTATAAATATTATTAAAAAGGTTTTCAAAAATTCTCCAAACTCTTCGACCATCTGCCTCAATCATAGCTTGTGTATCTAATAATTTTGGTACTACCAAAAGTCCCTTTTGTTCAAACTTTTCTTCAAATTCACCTAATGTTTGTTTCACCAGTTCCATAAAATCAAGGGTAGTAATATCAAGTGTTATATTTCCTGAATTTACTTTTGATACCTCGACCAAATCATCAATTAAATGTTTTAATCGTTGGGATTTATTATCAAGTACTTCTATATATTTTCTAACTACCTCATTGTCTACTTGCTCTCTTTTAATTAAGTCTACGTAATTAATAATAGAAGTAAGAGGTGTTTTTATATCATGAGATACATTGGTAATTAACTCAGAACGAAGCCTTTCATCTTTTACTGATTTATTGACCGCTTCTTTTAAGCCATCTTTTAAAATATTAATTTTTTCTGCTAAATTTTTCTCCCCTCCTATCATATGGGCAGTATCAATTTGATAATCTACATTTCCTTTGGCTATAATTTCTAATCCTTTACCGATTTGATTACGCCCAACTGCTTTTATTAATAGAATTGTAATGGTAACTACCTGAATAATAATAAGCAGAAATACTGATTCCATAGAAAATGCCACTACATTTACAAACATATAAACACCAAATAAGAACATAGTTTTTACAGTAATAGAACCATTATTATATACTTGTATTAAAAATGCTATTATTTTCTTTAAAATACTTGTATCCCAATAGGTAATATGTGCCTTTCTTCTGCGTACAATACGCATAACATAAGAAAGTAATACTATATAAAGTGGGAGAAGTGTAAATGCCATACAAAATCGGACTACTGGATACAATCTGTACCTTTCACCATAAATGTAATATTCTCCTATCATATCTATATTATAATAATCATACACGCCAAGATTCCAAAACATCTTTAACAATCCTATAATACCTAGTATTAGTACCCCAATAACTGTCATATAGAGAATAAATGTTAACTCACTATTTCTCTTATCCCCTCGTCTAAGAACAATCTCTCCATTCTCATCTTTTCCAGCAATAACAATTAAGTAAACAAGACTTCCTAACCATACAATATCTGTTACTATTAACACTGGTATCATAGCATTGATACGCTTTTTATAAGCAATATATTCTTCATTTCCTTCAGAATACTCATCATCAAAAGAAAACTCCTTGTCAATTCCAATATATAATTTATCAACACTATTTGGATATCTTCCTATAATACTACTTGCCAAATATCCACTATCCTCTAATAACTGTTCATTTTCATACAAGACACAACTTTGATACAATTCTTTAAACTGTAGGCTATCGAAAATAGATGTATTGTTCAGATTACTAATTACTGTTTCTCCATCTACAAAATAAAGAGCAAGATTACTATTTGATAACTCCTCCTTCCACTTTATAGCACTATCAATATATGGAAAAAGATTGTAATAATAATATTCTACAATGGTTTGTAAACTATCTGTATCTATGTATTTAACAGTTTGCTCATTTACTACATACGTATAACTATCAGGTAACTCTATCTTCTCTGCTACCAATCCTCTACTCTCTTCCAATATTCTATTCAAATCTTTGTCAGTAGTAGCTGCTACCCCGGTGGTTGGCAAAACCTCATAAGAAGTAACCGTAGAATCCAACTCATCGTATATGTATTCTGAATAAATATATTCATATGTATAGACATATTCAATATTACCAAATGGATAATCACCATAGTAATCAAAGAATGCGTAAAAAGCAACTCCTTTCTCTGTTACTCCCCCTTTTTTAGCAAGGAACTGATCTAAGTCTTGGTTTTCCCCCACAATATTCTTTATATCACCTACTGTTAATCCATAAAACTCATTGCTATTTTCTAGCTTTATATAAAGCATAACTTGACTATCTTCTAATTTGTCACTAGCTACTACATCTCTTAAGTTAATATACTCTCGAATGCCTAGCATATCATTCCTGTATTGATTACGGAATGCTATAGTATCGACATAATCGTCATTGATAACAGCGCTAATCAAATAACTAATACCATGGGTATTAATTGCAGATCCAATGCAAAGGCAAAAAATTATTACTGTTAAAAAATGAATGCTATAACCTATAAACCGCTTTGTCGCATATTTTCCTCTTTTCATAAAAAACCTCCTTTTTTACTATTCTAATATTCTTTACCGCTTCTTTTACAATTTCTTTTCTATGAGATTTTCTCTATTTTATATCCTACTCCCCAAACTACCTTTAAATACTTTGGTTCTCTCGGATTAATTTCTATTTTTTCACGAATACGTCTAATATGTACTGCTACTGTATTATCCGCTCCATAAGGATCTGCTTCCCATACGTTTTCATATATTTGTTCAATAGAAAATACTCTCCCTGCATGCTTTGTTAAAAACAATAAAATTTTATAATCAATTGGTGTAAGCTTTACTTCCTCACCTTCCACACTAACTATCTTTCTTTCATCATCAATCCACAAATTTCCCGTTTTATACACACAACTTGTTTCT
>CAJFOH010000206.1 GCA_904395845.1 uncultured Lachnospiraceae bacterium | reverse complement strand
GATGTTAACATTCCATTTAATGAAGTTGTTCTCATAATACTATAATCTTCTCCCAATGGATTCATAATAGTAACTACTTCTCTTAACTTGCTATCTTGTGGAACTAATAACTTATCAAATACCTTTGGACTTTCAAAGGAATATGTCATTGCTTGACTAAATCCACAAAATTCTGCAATATTTTTTGCTACTTCTTCTACTCTTAGCTTGAAGGATAATTTTCCAGCAGTTGCTTCTCCTGTTGGTAATGTAGTAGGAATGTTATCATAGCCAAAGAAACGAGCAACTTCTTCTGCAATATCTGCCATATGCTCTAAATCTTGACGGAAGGTAGGAATGACTAATTCTTCTTTTTCTTCATCATATCCTAACTCTAACGCAGTAAAGTAACCTAACATTTCTTCTTTTGAAATAGATGTTCCTAGCAATTGGTTGATTTTTTCTGGGTTGAAAGCAACTCTTTTTTCTTCTCTTTTTACTGGATAAACATCAATCATTCCACCAACAACTTCACCTACGCCTAATTCTTCAATTAATTGACAGGCACGATTAATTGCTGCTTCTGCATTATTTGGGTCTAATCCCTTTTCAAACTTACCAGATGCATCAGTTCTAAGCCCTAATTTCTTTGCAGATAGACGTACATTTGTACCATCAAAACAAGCAGCTTCAAATACTAATGTTGTTACATCATCGGTAATTTTAGAGTTTTCTCCACCCATAATACCAGCAATACCGATTGCCTTTTCACCATCATTAATCATAAGCATAGAGGAGTCTACATTTCTTTCCACACCATCAAGTGTCATAAATGTTTCATTATCCTTTGCTCTGTCTACAACGATTGTTTTCCCTGCTAGTAAGTTGTAATCGTATGCGTGCATTGGTTGGCCATATTCTTCCATTACATAGTTTGTAATGTCTACAATGTTATTAATTGGGCGAATACCAGATGCTGCAAGTCTTTGTTGCATCCACTTTGGAGATGGTCCAATCTTTACATTTTTTACCATACGAGCACAATAACGGCTACATAATGCAGTATCCTTTACTTCTACGGATAAATAGTCATTTACATTTTCATTATTTCCTGTTTCAGTTACTACTGGTGGAAGAAATGGCTTACGAAATGTTACCGCTGCTTCTCTTGCAATTCCTAATACACTATAACAATCCACACGATTTGATGTTACTTCATACTCAAATACAGAATCTCTAAGCCCTAATAATTCAATGGCATCAATTCCTACTTCTGTATCTTGTGGAAGAATGTAAATTCCATCTTCTGGCGCATCTGGATACATTTCTTTGGAAGCCCCTAATTCTTCAATGGAACACATCATACCAAAGGACTCTATTCCTCTTAATTTTCCTTTTTTAATTTTAATTCCATTTTCAGGTAATGGCTCACCAGAATGTCCACCTGCTACTTTACCACCATCTAATACAACTGGTACTTTATCTCCTTCTTTAATGTTATTAGCACCAGTTACAATTTGAATTACTTCATTTCCTACGTTCACTTGACAAACAACTAATTTGTTTGCATCTGGATGTGGCTCAATGTTATCAATTTGACCAACAACAATTTTTTCTAAATTTTTATCTAAACATATATATCCTTCTACTTTTGTTCCAGACAATGTCATTGCATCTGTATATTCCTGTGGTGTTACATCTAACTCAGGAACATATGCTTTAATCCATGATAATGCTGTATTCATGCTTTTACCTCTCTTTATTCTTTTATTTCCGTTTATTTTAACATTCTATTATTTTTTAAATTACAAAACTTATCTGCATATCGTCTTTTATATCTATGATATAACTATATCCTATGTTCTTTTCTTTTAATAAAGTATCTTTCTTTATATCATAGAAATATACATAGAATTTTTCTGATTAGATACTGGATTATTCCAAAAGATATTCGATACTTCTATAATAATTTCTAACATCTTATGCAAAGACTAAAATTGCTTTAAGAAGCGAATGTCATTTTCATATAATAGTCTCATATCGTCAATTTCATATTTTAATAAAGCGATACGCTCTAACCCTACACCAAATGCAAATCCAGAATATTCTTCTGGGTCAATGCCACACATTCTTAATACATTTGGATGAACCATTCCACAACCTAAAATTTCAATCCAGCCAGAGCCTTTACAGAAACGACAACCTTTTCCACCACACTTAAAGCAAGTTACGTCTACTTCTG
>CAJFOH010000205.1 GCA_904395845.1 uncultured Lachnospiraceae bacterium | reverse complement strand
TTACAAGCATGGAATCAAAAAGAACAATCAGAGGATGAAATAGAAGGGGATAGTGAGGAAGAAAGAAAGGAAGATACACAGGACACAGTAGTTAACGTACAGGAGGAAGACTATGCAGAGGAATCGATTTGAGGCATTATCACGAATATGTCTAAATAATTGGCATTACATTGAACGAAAAGTATTATCTTTTCATGAAGATGTAAACTTCTTTACAGGACATTCAGGAAGTGGAAAATCCACAGTCATTGATGCACTGCAAATTTTGTTATATGCAAGTGCAGATGGGAGAAGCTTTTTTAATAAGGCAGCAACCGATGATTCAGACCGCTCTATTATGGAATATTTAAGAGGAATGATAACAAGTGATGAAGATGGGAAAAATTCATATTTAAGAAATCAAAATTTTTCTACCACCATTGTTATGGAGTTACAACAAAGTGATACAAAAGAGTGTCAAAGCATTGGAGTTGTTTTTGATGTTACGCCATCTAGCAATACAGCAAATCGTATGTTTTTCTGGCATAAAGGTCCACTATTTGATAATCACTATCGTAATATGGTAGGGGCAATGACATCTTCTGAAATAAGAGATTATTTAAGAAATAACTATGAAAAAGACTCTTATTTCATAGGAAAGTCTGATGAAGGGTTTCGTGAACATTTATATTCCGAGTATCTTGGTGGCTTAGACAAAGAACGTTTTCCAAAATTATTCAAACGTGCCATTCCATTTCGTATGAATATTCGTTTAGAAGAATTTGTAAAAGAATATATTTGTATGGAAAAAGATATTCATATTGAAGAGATGCAGGAAAGTGTTCGTCAATACGGAATGATGAAGCGAAAAATTGATGAAACCTATAAGGAAATAGAAGCATTAGAAGGAATCGAAAAAAGCTATCACAAATTAAAAGAAGTTGAAAGTCAAATTGGAATGTATGACTATTTTGTCAAAGGGTTAGAGCTTAGAGGAATCAAACATTCATTAGAAGGAATCATTGGTAAAGTAAAAGAAGATGAGGAGCAACTAGAAAAGCAAGAAGAAGCTATTTTACAGCTAGAAAGTCAGTTACAGTTGTATGAAGAAAAAAAAGAGGAGTTGACAGCTAAAGTATTAGCTTCTGGATATGAGCAAATAAAAGAAAAGCTAGAATCCATAAATGAATGGATACAACGATTAGAAGTTAATGTAGCCCATTGGCAAACAACAAGTAAAAATCTATTACAATGGAAAGAAGTAGAAGGAATTTCTAGTCAGTTACAACTTCAAATTGATTATTTTAATGAACAACGGATTTCAAACGACCAACTACTACAATTAAAAGAAGATTTGGAATGTATCAAGCACAATTTAGAGGAAGAAAAATCAAAGATTGAAGTAGAATTAACAAAGTTAAGACAAGATGAGATTCTAAAAGAAGAAGAAAAAAAGAAATTAGAAGAAGGGCGAAAAGCGTATCCAAAAGAAGTAGAAGAAGCACGTCATTTGTTACAAAGTCAATTATCTGCCCAATATGAAAAGGAGATTTCAGTATATGTGTTGGCTGATTTATTGGAAATTAAAAATGATGAGTGGAGAAATGCAGTTGAAGGATATTTAGCCAATGACAAGTTATTATTAGTTGTAGAGCCAGAATATGCAAAAACAGCAATGGAAATTTATCAGTCTTTGGAAAAGAAAAAGTATCATAAAGTAGCAGTCTTAGATACCAAACGAGTATCAGAGGATACTCACCGAGTGTTAAACCATTCCCTATCAGAAGAAGTGATTTCTTCCAAAAATTATATTAATGATTACATTGCCTTTAAGTTAGGTGGAGTAGTAAAGTGCAATAGCATTGATGAATTGAGACAATATAAAGTTGGAATCACAAAAGAATGTGTGCTTTATCACAGTTATAAGTTGCAACATATTAATCCAGAACACTATACTATAAAAGCTTATATTGGCGAAGAAAGTAGAAATCGCCGTATTGAGCAGTTAAAAGAAGATTTAGAGCAAATAACAAAGAAAAAACAACCATTAATCAAACAAAGAAATTTGTATCAAAAGCAGTTAAAACAAGAATTTTTAACTCGTCCTATGGATGAATATATACAATGGATGTCTGATATTAAAGAAAGAAAAGAAAAAGAAGAAGAAAAAAATAGTATGATTCAACAGTTAGAGCAGTTAAAAAAGAATGGCTTTGATGCAATGGAGCAAGAGATAGCACAGTTAAAGGAAGAAATAAAGAATAAGTCAAAACAAAAAGATACCTATTATGCAAAAAAAGGTTCTATTGAAACAAAAGTCAATGATAATAAGAAAAAAATTGTTGACCTAGAGCAAGTATTAATAGGAAAAGAACAAGAATTTCTCAAAGATGAACAATTAGAAGAAAAGTTAGAACTATGGTTAGAAAAAGAAAAGCTTGGAAATACCTATGAGGCTTGTAAAAAGCAGGCAGAAAAAGCTTATGATAACGCAACGAAACGCTACTATAATGTGCGAGAGGATTTAAAAGAGTTGCGTATTGCATATACCAATCAATATCCAAATAGAGCCAATGTTACTGTTGATGCAAAGGATAACAGTAGTTATACTACATTGTTAGAAAAACTTCGTGTAAAGGACTTGGAGCATTATAGAGAGTGTGCAGAGGAACAAGCCAAAAAAGCAATGGACCAATTTAAATATGATTTTGCCTATAAAATTCGAGATGCTATTAAAGAAGCAGAATTACGAAAAAAAGAGCTAAATCGAATGATTGGTCGCTTAAACTTTGGAAAAGATAAATATCAATTTGTGATAGGAAAGCACAAAGGATATGAAGGAAAGTTCTATGATATGTTTATGTCAGAACATTTAGATGTCAATCCAAAAAGCTTGTCTAATGGAATGGAATACCAAACCAATATTTTTACAATGGCACAAGAAAGTCAATACGATGAAGAAATTCGAGAATTAATGGAAATTTTCGTTCCAGTAGAAAATGTGTCAAAAGAAGAACAAGAGCTGGCAAAACAAAATATGAAAAAATATGCAGATTATAGAACCTATTTATCCTTTGATATGGAACAGATTATTGAAGGAGAAGAAAAAATTAAACAAAGTGTAAGTAAAACCATACGAAAAAATTCAGGTGGAGAAGGTCAAAATCCACTCTATGTTGCCTTACTTGCAAGTTTTGCACAAATGTATCAAATAGAAACATCTGCAAGATTATATCGAAATCCAACCATTCGTCTTGTTATTTTAGATGAAGCATTTTCAAAAATGGATGGAGAAAAGGTAGCAACTTGTATTGAATTAATTCGTGGTTTAGGCTTTCAAGCAATTATTAGTGCAACCAATGACAAAATACAAAATTACTTAGAAAATGTAGATAAAACGTTTTTATTTGCCAATCCAAATAAAAAAATGATTTCCATTCAAGAATTTGAACGAAAGGAATTTCAGGAATTGGAAGTAGAAGTAGATGAGTAAAAAAGATGGAAGAAGGAAGGGTGTTTGTATGGGAAGAGAAAAAGTATCTATTATCCAGTTGGTAATAGAAAAATTTGAAGAAAACAGTAAAAGATGTCAAGGGTATTTGGTAAGAAAAGCTAGTGCAAAGCTAAGAGAAAAAGACATTAGGCGATTAGATATGAGCCGATTGGCAGAGGAAGCAAAGCGACTAGAAGGACTTATTAACATTAAGTGGACAAGTGTAGATAAGGTAAATATTGATAGTATTCAATTTACTAGCATTAAAAATATGGAAGAGATTTATCGAATGTGTGGGAAAGTACCAGTGTGGGAAAGTATGAAACAATATTCAGACAGAATTACTTATACCCTAAAGCACATAGAAAAGGATTGGATTCGACAGTATTTAAATGATTTGCTACTTGGGTTACAAGAAGAAAAAACCGTATCAAAAGAATTAAAAAGTGAAGAATTTTTTAAAGTTATTGATGCACTAGATAAACTAAAAAAGCCAACATTAAAACGAAATTTCAGTGTTGAAGTGCTAAATGATTCCAAAGCATTTAAAGATAAGTACCAGTCGTTTATTATTTCCATTGCAAAAAAATATCATCCTACCATAAAAAATGAAGACAATATGACCGATGATGAAATATTAAGCCAACTATACTTAGAAGAACATACCCAATATTTTCGATTTATTGGTGGGCTGTTATTAAATATTGATGGACAAACAATTAATACATACGATTGGAAGTGGGGCGTTACACTAAATAGTAAAACCATGCAATTTGCTACACTATGTAGCAATCAAACGATAAAAAAAGTAGTTACTATTGAGAATGAGGCTAATTTTTCCAACAAAGAAAGAGAAGATGAAGTTCTATATGTATTAACCCATGGTTATCCATCTCCAAAGGAACAGTTGTTTTTAAAACAGTTAGTGGAAGTATTAAAAGAAAATAATGCTACCTATTACCATACAGGAGATTTGGATTATGGCGGACTTAGCATTTATCGCTTTATAAAAAGAGAAATTATTCCACAATTACAGCCACTTATGATGGATAAAGAAACGTTTTTACATTATAAAAATAAAGGGGCAGGAAAACCAATGGATGATAAAATGGCAATGAAAATAAAGCAAATGGATTTAAGTAATTGCTTAGAGTTAGAGCCACTTCGTCAATGTATGGTAGAAGAAAAATGGAAAATAGAGCAAGAGTATTGGGTATAGTAGCTAGAAAAGGATGAAAAGAAATTGAAGAAACAATCAGTAGATGAAATTTTACAAGTGCTAGATACTACCTATGGTATAGAAAAAGAACCATTTTTACATAGTGAGGACTGGCAATTATTACTTTCTATTATGTTAAGTGCTCAAAGTACAGATAAGCAAGTATATGATGTATTACCAAATTTATGGAAACATTTTGATACAATAGGTAAGATGGCAGAGGCTTCAACGGAGGAAATTGAGTCTTATATTAAGTCCATAGGTCTTTATAAAAGTAAAGCAAAAAATATGAAAACTTGCTGTACTCAAGTGATAGAACAATTTAATGGACGTGTCCCTACAACCATTGAGGAGTTAGTAACACTAGCAGGGGTAGGAAGAAAAACTGCTACTCTATTTTTAGCAGATTGTTATGGAATTCCAGGGGTTACCGTTGATACTCATGTCCTAAGAATAGCGAAACGTCTTGGATGGGCAAAAGGAAGTAATCCAGTTCAAGTGGAGAAAGAACTTATGGAGGTACTCCCAAAAGACCACTGGAATCGAATTAATTTTCAACTAATTTATCATGGCAGAGCAATTTGTAGTGCTAGAAAATGTAATTGTCATAGCTGTATGTTGGAAAAGTGGTGTGAAAAAGTAATAGAACAATAAAAATGTTGGAGAAACAACAGAAAAAATAGTTGTATTAGGATATAATTCTCCTAGTATTTGCACATAGTAAAGATAAAGAGTTATTAGGAGGAAGAAAGAATGAGTGCTTTTTTAGGACCAATTCATACATGGTTATATGAAAAAATAAAATTACAGGATGAGATGACTACTTATTTTTTAAATCATATTGATTTAAAGGAAATAAACTCCGTAAAGGAATTAAATTCCATAAAGGAATCTATGAATAGAAGATATGGCGTATTAGAAGAAGGCGAACTAGCAGATATTATTGATGGAATGAATATTCATGGTTGGTTACAAGAGAGAGTATCTATGGTAGAAAATCGATTGGCTTACGTTGTAACAATGCTACAAAAAGAAGAAATTGCCACATTAGATACCATTTGTCAGTTGGCATATGAATATGGAAAGACGAAAAAACAAGTATCTTCTTGTGAAACCGTAGAACAAGCATACAAAATGCTAGAAGACGTTTTATTAAATGGAATGCCATGTGACCGAGTAAATCAAGTGGTAGAAGTAGAAGAAACACGTCTTGTTTGGAAACAAAATATAGAAATTCATGGAAGTTACTGGAATATGGTAGATGGAAATATTGAAGATTATTACAAAATAAGAGAACAATTTATCTGCGGTATGTTAGAATCTACTATGATTTCATTTGAACCATTGGATTATCATACATTCTCATTAATTAAGAAAGAATAATATTATTGTAAATTTAGAAAGGAGTTATCTATGTACGCAATCGAGGTATTAAAAAAAGAGCATCAAAATATACTTTATTTTATTGAAGAAACAAGAAAAACTTGTGTAGATATTTTAAGTGGAAAACCAGTAGATACAGCCCTTTTTTATGAATATCTAAGCTTTGGTAGAAATTATGCAGACAAACATCATCATAAAAAAGAAGAAAATATTTTGTTTAAAGTTATGTTAGAAGACTTAGGAAGTATTGCAGAAAAGTTAATTCGACATGGGATGTTAGTAGAGCATGACTTAGGACGTCGCTATTTAATGGATTTAGAAGAGGCATTAAAAGAATACGAAGAAACAAATGCAGTAGAAGCAAAGCTAGAGATTATATCTGCAATGACAAGTTACGGAATCTTTCTTCGACGCCATATTGAAAAAGAAGATGATACCGTATATCCATTTGCAAAGCGTGCGTTAGAGGACGACAAAAAAGAATGGGTAAACGAAGAAACAAAGCGTTTTGAACAAGAAGAAACAGAAAAAGTCAATGAAAGATTTAAAGCATGGATTATAGAAAAGTAATATGAAGTTTCTAAACCGACCTTAAAAGTTAGACCAAAATCTAATGATGAAAGGTCGGTTTTTTCTTGTAACAACATTAGGTTGTATTACTTTTGTAGGAAGTAATAATTTTATAAATTTGGAAGTATATGTTATTCGTTTGATATAAATATAACATAAACAGGGAACATATAAAAAAAAAGGAAACAATAAAATTAGAAAAAATGTTAAAAAATACCGATAAAAATCATAGGGAATAATAGTTAAAAAAATATTTAGTACCAATATCAATGAAAAATATATTTAAAAATAAACAATAGATTAAAGTGAAATAAAATATTAATTATATAAAATGTATATCAAGTGCTTGACATATATATTACTATATGATATTATGTGTTCATAACAAATAACAAAACATAAGAAAAAAGCAAAATCAAAAAATTAGATAGGGAGGATTCTTTTTATGAGAAATTTAAAGAAGATGACAGCTGCTATCCTTGTAGGTGGTATGGCAGTAGCTACATTTGCTGGATGTAGCAGTAACAACACAAAGAGTGATAATGCAGATAATGGTGGAAAGCAAAGTAACGTTTCCATTACATTATTAAACTCTAAGGGAGAAATTCAAGAAGGTCTTGAAGCTATGGCAAAGGAATACGAAAAAAAGACTGGTGTTAAGATTGAAGTAATGGCTTGTGCATCAGGTGAATCTCCATTCCAAAAGGTTTCTAGTATGTATAGTGCAGGAAATCCACCAACATTAGCCATTCTTGATACAACAGATGTTAAGGAACTTGCAGAAGAAAAGGCAGTTGACTTATCCGATGAAAAATGGATTGCAGA
>CAJFOH010000204.1 GCA_904395845.1 uncultured Lachnospiraceae bacterium | reverse complement strand
TTTTTCTAATTCTACAAATACTTCTTCCTTTGCACTTTCATCAAATGGCAATCCACCATTAATATCCCATGTAATCTGATTGTGACATTGCTCACAAGCATGGTTACAACCAGAAACCCATAATACGACTCTTAAACCACTTCCATTTAACATATCGTCTTTTGTAATGTTGTGGTATCTCATTTTCCTCACGCCTCCTAAAAATTACATACTTTTTCTTTCTGAAATTTCCGCCATTTTCGCTTCATTTAGGCGTGTATCTCCTTTTACTCTTGAATAAGAAAGATATCCATTCATTCTATCAATCTTTGTTAAATTCTTACTTCCACACTTTGGACATGTATCCATATTTAATTCTTCATGTCCACAGTCGTCACAATAAGAAAGTGCTAAGTTTACTCCTTCGTAAAATCCTTTTTGCATTGCACGACGTACAAGTGCTTTAATTGCATCTGTATTGTATCCAATTGGATATTTTACATATTGGATTTTTCCACCATTGGATAATTCCCAAAATCTTTCTTCTAAATCTTGTTTTTGTACTGGAGTAATATCTTCTGCAACATGACAATGGAAACCATTACTTACATATTCTCTATCAGATACATTTTCTACAATTCCATATTTCTTTCTAAATTGCTTTACTTGTAATCCACATAAATTTTCTGCTGGTGTTGCATAAATAGCATATAAGTTTCCATCTGCTTGTTTAAATTCATCTACTTTTTTATTAATATATTCTAATGTTTCAATGGCAAATTGTCCGTCTTCTACAATAGACTTTCCGTTATATAAACGTTGTAATTCATTTAATGCTGTAATACCAAAAGATGCTGTTGCTGTCTTTAATAATGGCTTAATCTTGTCATTAAACTTTAAGTTTCCACCGTAGAAACCACCTTCACAATACGCTAATGGATTTGTAGATGCACGAAGTTCTCCCAAATATTCATAAGTACGAATATGAAGGTTACGAATTAAGTTTAGATAGTAATCTAATACTTCATGAAACTCTTTATTTTCTTGTCTTGATTTTGCAAGAATCATTGGTAAATGTAAACTTACAACACCAATGTTAAATCGTCCAACAAATACTGGTGTATCTGTCTCATCTGCTGGGTTCATTCCACCTTTTTCAAACCAAGGAGATAAGAACGCCCTACATCCCATTGGGCTAATAATCTTTCCATATTTCTTATACATAGATGCAATATAGCCTTTTCCAGATAAACTTAACCAGTCTGGATACATTGCTTTGGAAGAACATTCAATTCCAGCCTCAAATACTTCTTCTAACTCACATCCTTTTCCATGTAAGTTTTCATCATATAAGAATACAATCTTAGGGAATAATACTGGCTTTTTGTGTTCTTCTTTTCCTTGTCCTTCTCCACGAACCTTTAGGATTTGAATAGAAGCCATCTTTGCAAAACGTCCTGTACCTGTTCCAACTGTTACTGTGATAAATGGATAATCTCCTCTACTAGATGCAACAGTATTAAACTTGTACTCCCAACCTTGAAATCCTTGTCTAAAATCATATTCTATATCTTTGTATGCTTCTTCTTCTGCTCTTTCCTTAGAAATTCCTAATGCTAAATACTTTTCTACATATTTCTTAAATGATTTTTCTGCATAAGGTTCTAAAATCAAGTCAGCACTTGGAACTGTAAATCCACCATATTGTTGACTTGCAGCACTAAGTACAATGTCGCCGATAACGTCAAATGCTACATCTAGTGACTTTGGCTCATTGTACCAAATATTACCCATTTCAAAGCCACCTTTTAATACTTTTTCAACGTCAAACAAACAACAATTCATAGTATCACGACGTGCTGACATATCATGAATGTAAATATATCCATCACGAATCGCTTGTAATTCTTCTGTTGTAAGGAAGAACTTTTTATATAATGCTTTATTTAATTCATTGAAAATCAAACTTCTCTTTGTTGATACTAATGCACTATCTGCATTACTATTTTCCTTATCTCCAATGTACATAATAGATTGGCTTCTTTGATATACCTCATCTAACATTTGCACAAAGTCTTGCTTGTAGTTACGATAATCACGATAGCTTTTTGCCACAAGTGGATTCACTCGTTCTAATGCACCTTCCACCACATTATGCATCTCAGCAATAGGAATTTCCTTTAATCCCATTTCGTTAATCTTTTCTTCTACAAACTGGCAAATAAAACCGATTTCTTTTTCAGTAAATGTAATTAATGCACGGTATGCAGATTTATTTACTGCAATTACAACCTTTTCTATATTAAATTCTTCCTTGGTTCCGTCTTTCTTAATTACTCTTATATCCTTAAGTTCCATATCAAAAACTCCCATCTAATCTATATTTTGCTTCAATCAAATCACTTATATAAAAAAATATAAGATTTGCTTTGCCCTATATATAGTGTTCCTACCAACAAAATACACTATATCATGTGTCTTTCTAATCGACTCATTAATCTTATCACGCAAAGGCTATTCCGTCAAGCAATAATATTTGGTGTTTAGGTATAATTTACAGATGGGCCTTTATTTACTTAAGGAAATAAATTCATCAATTAATGTTGCAAAATAAGAAAGACTCTTATCCCAGAAATCTTCTGTTGTTAAATCAATTCCTACCATTTTAGCAACATCTTCCACTGTTTTTATTGGAGTTTTATTTAATAATTCTTTGTATTTTGGAACAAAGCTTTCCCCTTCTTCCTCAAACATGGCATATAATCCCATAGAGAATAATCCACCAAACGCATATGGGAAATTATAATAGCTTAAACTAGATGAATAGTAATGTCCTTTACAACACCACATATATGGATGCAAGTAATTTTCATCCAATCCATCACCGTAAGCTTCTTTTTGTGCCTGAATCATAATTTCTTTTAATCGGTCTGCTGTTAAAAATTCTTCTTCACAACGATGAAAAACAGTATCTTCAAATAAAAATCTTGAATAAATATCACAAATAATTTGTGTTGTATTTGATAGTAAGTTTTCTATTAAAGATAATTTTTCTTCTTTTGTTCCTTCTGAAATAGCTTTCATAATAATTACATTTTCATTAAATGTAGAAGCAGTTTCTGCTACTGGCATACTATAATCTTGATTTAATGAAGAATTGTTTTCAATTTGTAAATTATGGTATGCATGACCTAACTCATGAGCTAATGTATTAATAGAATCAAAATTGTAATTATAATTTGTTAAAATTCTACTTTGTTTCTTGGATGGAACTGCAAGACAAAATGCCCCACCTACTTTTCCTTCTCTTGATAAAAAGTCAATCCATTCTTCGTTAAATGCTCTTTCAATTAACATAACCATATCTTCAGAAAAATGAGAAAATGCACTTACTAAATACTCTTTTGCTTCTTCAATGCTATATTTTTTATTAAATTCACCTACTGGAGCTGTTAAATCATACCAAGGTAATCCATTTTTATGACCTAACATAGAAGCCTTAGCCTTTAAATATTCATGAAACTTAGGTAAATATTTTCTCATTGAAGAAAACATTGCATCTAATGTTTCTCGTTTCATATTTGATTGTTTTAATGTCATATCAAGTGGTGATTCATAACCTCTAAGTTCTGTAACCATACTTACTTGAGATTTAATATTATTTAATGCAAATGCAATAGAATCTTTGATTTTCTCATAGCTACGAAGCTCTGCTTCATAAGCTTCTTTTCTAACTTCTTGGTCTTCATCGTTAGCCTTATTTCTAATTTCTGGTAATGTTACAACATCCCCTTTGTAATCTACCTTTAAGGTAGAAGTTAAATAATCAAATAATTTCTCCCAAGCTCTGCCACCAGTTAAATCCATTTTCCCAATGACTTCTTCTACCTTTTCATCTAATCTATGAGCTTGACTTTCTTTAATATCCAATAAGAAAAATTCATACTCCCAAAGTGCTTCATTTTCTTTTATTAATTGTTCCAATGATTCAATACTTGCAATATATGCATACATTTTTGCATTAATTGGAATCATTTGTGTATATTTTTTTTGGAAAATAGTTGTATAACGTGATGTTTCCTCTTCTGTGGTATTTACTGAACTTCTTAGTGCAAGGTAACTATACAGATTAGTTACAAAAGTTTCAAAAGTTTCAAGCTCTTTTATAATAGAAAGAAGTCCTTCCAAATGTGTTTTCTCAGTTGCTTTATCTACTACTTCTTTTAACGCTTTTATTCGATTATCAATACTTTCAAAGTCCTTTTGAAAATTTTCATCCTCATATCCCTTATATAAACAATTTAATGACCATTCATACTTCATAGCTTTTTCTCCTTCTATCTTCAATTTATTAAAATTTTTTTAAAATTGCATCTACATCTTTTTTTCTTCCTATAATCATTAGATGTTCATCTTTTGTAAATTCATGTTCTGGTGATGGTAAAAATGAAACTTCCTCTCCATTTTTGATTCCAATTACGCTAATACTAAATTTTGCTCTCACATCAATTTGCTTCAAGCTTTTTCCAATCCATGAAGGAACTGGGGGTATTTCATAAATAGAAAATTCCTCTGTTAATTCAATATAATCAAAAATGTGGTTTGCACTATATTTAATTGCAAGACGTTCTGCTAAATCTCTATCTGGATAAATCACCTCATCTGCACCATTTCTTAGTAAAAATTTAGCATGAATATCTCGATTTGCTTTACTTATAACACGTTTTGCACCTAATTCTTTAACTAAACTTGTTATTTCTAAACTACTTTGAAAGTTTGTGCCAATGCATACAAAACAGATATCAAAATTACGAACTCCCAAACTTTTTAACACTTCTACATTAGTACAATCTCCAATTTTGGCATTTGTTACATAAGGAAGAAGTCCCTCTAAACATTCTTCTCTCTCATCAACAATCATTATTTCATTTCCTAAACTTGCTAAATTAAGACACAAATGTTGACCAAAACGTCCCAATCCAATAATTAAAATCGACTTCATTTTCCCATCTCCTATCATTTGCCTTCATTTCTATTTTTTCATTAATACTCTTTGATTTCTATTTTTTCACTCAATCTTCTTTATTCATTAAAATTCATTGGATAATCTCCAATCATTCCTATACAATTATCCAATATTAATTTTTTCTACTGGCTGACGTATTTTTACTATTGTTTTATGTTCTGTAAAGGATAAAGCAAATGTTAAACTTCCAATTCTACCACAATACATAAGCATAATGACAATCAACTTTGATATTACATTTAACTCTCTTGTTAATCCAGTGGACATTCCTACTGTTCCCATTGCAGAAAATACCTCTAATAGCACATCTTCTAATGGAAACATTTGCATTCCACAAATAATAAAAGCTGCTGTTACTGCCAAAAACAAATTGGTACAAAAAACAGAACTTGCTTTTTTTATAGCATCATCTTCTAATCTTCGATTAAAAATGTTGCAGCCTTGTGTATGTTTTAAGGTGGAAATAATATAAACAATAATTACTACAAAGGTTGTTGTTTTAATACCACCAGCAGTTGAGCCTGGACTTCCACCAATAAACATTAAAATAACTGTAAGGAACTTGCTACTATCATGCATAGCCTCAACATCAATGCTGTTAAAGCCAGCAGTTCTAGGTGTAACCGATGCAAAAAATGAGCTTAATATTTTTCCAGTCATGGACATATCTTTCATCGTATTATCCTTTTCTAAAAAGAAGAATAATATAGCACCTAGCAATATCAAAATAGCCGTAGTCACTAATACAATTTTTGAATGCAACATATATTTTTTAAATTGCCATTTCTTTTTTGAAATATCATCCCAAACAATAAAACCAAGTCCACCAATTACAATTAGTGACATAATTGTAACATTCACAATCCAATCATCGTGAAACATAACGAGGGAGCTATATGACTCAAACTGTCCCATTAAATCAAATCCAGCATTACAAAAAGCTGAAATTGAATGGAATACACCATAATAAATACCCTCTAACACTCCTACAACTGGTATAAAACGTATTGATAATAATATAGCACCTATTCCTTCAAATAGTAACGTTCCATATACAATTTTTTTTGCCAACTTAACAATACCACCAATTTGGAGAGTATTCACACTTTCTTGTAAAATACCACGTTCTTTTAAACCAATCTTTCTTCCTAACATAACGGAAAAGAAGACACCAATACACATAAATCCTAAGCCACCAATTTGGATTAAAGTAATAATTACAAGTTGTCCAAAAATTGTCCAATTTTGATATGTGTCCGCAACAACTAATCCTGTAACACAAGAAGCTGATGTTGCAGTGAATAAAGCATCTATAAAATTCAGAAATTTCCCGCTTCTATTTGCAATTGGTAATGTTAGCAAACATGCCCCAATAAAAATAATACATAAAAAGCCAATTGCAATGGTTTGAATTTGTGTCAACTGCTTTTTTCTCAATTTTAACATCGCCTTTTCTCCTTGCATTTCTATCTCCTTTTCTCCTTGAAGATACGTTTTGTACTCCCATTACTATAATTGTTTATTATAATATAACTTTCTTTTCTTGTCGACCTATTTCCACGATAAAAATTTAGAATGCTATAATATAAAAATTTATGGTTTTACTTCTCTGTTACATCAAAGTACCTTCTATGAAAAGATAATAAATGGTTTTTCATAAAAAATGGACTGTTGCAAAATGCCACAGCCCAACTTTTTTATTCTATATTTTGTTTCTATTCATACAATGGATATTTCCTAATTAATCCTTGAATTAATTCTTTTGCTTTTGCATTTGCTTTTTCTGCTTCGCTATTCTCTTTATTAAGCACTAAAGAAATGGCTTCTGCAATTACTTCCATATCTTCTTCCTTCATTCCTCTTGTAGTAACAGATGGAGTTCCTAATCGTATTCCACTTGTTACAAATGGAGATGCTGGATCATTTGGAATGGTATTTTTATTACAAGTAATATTGGCATCATCTAATAACTTTTCTGCTTCTTTTCCTGTAAAACCTTTGTTTAATAAACTCACTAACATTAAATGATTATCGGTTCCGCCAGAAACAATATCAAATCCTCTTTTTATAAGTGCATTAGCCAAAGCATTGGCATTTTTAACTACTTGTTCTTGATATCCTTTAAATTCTTCTGATAGTGCTTCTTTAAAACATACCGCTTTTGCAGCAATCACATGCATTAATGGTCCACCTTGAATTCCTGGGAAAATTGCCTTGTTAAAATTGTACTTTTTATTTACTTCTTCACTAGACAAAATCATTCCACCTCTTGGCCCACGAAGTGTCTTATGTGTAGTAGTTGTAACAACATGTGCATAAGGTATTGGACTCATATGAAGTCCTGCTGCTACTAATCCTGCAATATGAGCCATATCCACCATTAATACAGCCCCTACTTCATCTGCAATTTCTCTAAATTTTTTAAAATCAATCTTTCTTGCATAAGCACTTGCACCTGCTACAATTAACTTTGGTTTACATTCTAATGCTATTTCTCTTACAGTTTCATAGTCAATAAACCCTTCTGAATTCACACCATAAGATACTGGACGAAAATATTTTCCTGACATATTAACAGGACTACCATGGGTCAAGTGTCCACCTTGATCCAAATTCATTCCCATAAATGTATCTCCTGGTTGTAAAATGGCAAAAAATACTGCCATATTGGCTTGTGCTCCTGAATGTGGTTGAACATTTACATATTCGCAACCAAATAATTCCTTCGCCCTATCAATTGCTAATTGCTCCACTTTATCAACAAACTGGCAACCTCCATAATAACGCTTGTTTGGATATCCTTCTGCATACTTATTTGTCAAATGACTACCCATAGCTGCCATTACTGCCTTACTAACAAAATTTTCAGATGCAATTAACTCAATATTATTCTTTTGTCGATATAGTTCTTCTTCCATTGCAAAAGCAATTTCAGAATCATAAGCTTTTAATTCCTCAAATGTGTACATACATTACCTCCCTACATAACACATATGTGTCTTTTTCTTTTGTGATATATTGTAATACTATTTCAGCAAAAAATCCACTATTTTTTATTATCTTTTTCACTTTTTTTATTTTAACTACTATATTTCTTTTTTAAAACATTGTATTCTTTCGTATTTTTACTATTTTTTTATTTGAAATATATTACCAGCATAACAAGAAGCTACACCTAATTCTTCTTCAATGCGTAGTAACTGATTATACTTTGCAACTCGTTCACTTCTACTTGGTGCACCTGTCTTTATTTGTCCTGTATTTAATGCCACAGCAAGATCTGCAATTGTTGTATCCTCTGTTTCACCAGAACGGTGGGAAACAATAGCTGTATATCCAGATTTATGTGCCAACTTAATTGCCTCTAGCGTTTCTGATAAGGAACCTATTTGGTTTAACTTAATTAAAATGGAGTTTCCACAACCATTTTCAATTCCTTTCTTCAAACGCTCTGTGTTTGTTACAAATAAATCATCACCAACTAATTGTACTTTATTTCCTAGCTTTTCTGTCAAATATTTCCAACCTTCCCAATCCTCTTCATCTAACCCATCCTCAATGGAATAAATTGGATATTTATTACAAAGCTCATACCAATAATCTACCAGCTCTTTTGAGGTGAATTGCTTTCTACTTTTTGGAAGTATATACTCTCCCTTTCTGTTTCCTTTCCACTCGCTAGCCGCTACATCCATAGCCAATACAAAATCTGAATTCACTTGATATCCTGCTGCTTCTATTGCTTCTAAAATATACTGAATTGCTTCTTCATCACTTTTTAAATTTGGTGCAAAACCACCTTCATCTCCTACTGATGTTGCAAGTCCTTTGGATTTTAATATTGATTTTAAATGATGAAATACTTCTGCACACCAGCGTAACCCCTCTTTAAAGCTATTTGCACCAATTGGCATAATCATAAATTCTTGAATATCTACTGTATTAGATGCATGTGCTCCCCCGTTTAAAATGTTCATCATTGGAACTGGAAGTTTGTTTCCAGAAATTCCTCCAAGAAATTGATAAAATGGTAAATGTAGAGATAATGCAGCTGCCTTTGCACAAGCAATAGAAACAGATAATATAGCATTTGCACCAAGATTGGATTTGTCTTTTGTTCCATCTAATTGAATCATCGCCTGATCAATCTCGTAAATATTCATTGGATTCATGCCCTGTAATCTTTGACAAATCATGGTATTAATGTTTGATACTGCTTTTGTAACTCCTTTTCCTAAGTATCGACTTTTATCTTCATCACGAAGTTCTAATGCTTCAAATTCACCAGTAGAAGCACCACTTGGTGCTGTAGCAAACGCAACGATTCCATTATTCAAATGCACCTCTGCTTCCACTGTTGGATTTCCCCTAGAATCT
>CAJFOH010000203.1 GCA_904395845.1 uncultured Lachnospiraceae bacterium | reverse complement strand
TCATAAAATCATCGTATTCAATTTCTGCTTTTGGTTCAATATCGATCACTGGTTCTTCCTCTTTCTTTTCTACTTCTGACATTTGAGCATTTCTAATTTCTTCTGCTTTCTTTAATGTTTCTTCTACATCTAAGCGAGCAAATAAAATTTCTGGCTTTTCTACTACTTTTGTTCCTGATGGGTAAGTACCAAATGTAGTTAATGCTTCTAATTCTTTTAATGTTCCATTTAATTGGCTTGCAATTTTTTCTGCTGATGTTGGCATAAATGGTTTTAATAAACTAGCGCCAATTAAAATACTTTCTGCAAGGTTGTATAATACTTCACTTAAACGGTCTTTTTTATCTTCTTCCTTTGCAAGTGCCCAAGGCATTGTTTCATCAATGTATTTGTTGCAACGCTTAAATAATGTAAAGATTTCAGTAATGGCGTCAGCCACACGAAGCTTATCCATTTTTTCACAAGTTTTCTTCACAGCTTCTAACGCTACTGCCTTTAATTCTTCATCTACTGGTTCTGTTACACCGGTGCGTGTCATCACTCCATCAAAGTATTTATTTGACATGGAAATGGTACGATTTACAAGATTTCCTAGTGTATTTGCTAAATCGGAATTCATACGTTCAATCATTAACTCCCATGTAATCACTCCATCGTTGTCAAATGGCATTTCATGAAGAACGAAATAGCGAACTGCATCTACTCCAAACACACTTACTAAATCATCAGCATATAGCACATTTCCCTTTGACTTACTCATTTTACCATCACCTTGTAATAACCAAGGATGACCAAATACTTGCTTTGGTAATGGTAAATCAAGTGCCATAAGCATAATTGGCCAATAAATCGTATGGAAACGTAAAATATCTTTTCCAATTAAATGAACATCTGCTGGCCAATATTTTGCAAACATTTCATCACTATTTCCATCTAAGTCAAATCCTAATCCTGTGATGTAGTTTGTTAACGCATCAATCCAAACATATACCACATGTTTTGGGTCGAAATCTACTGGAATTCCCCATTTAAATGTTGTTCTTGACACACATAAATCTTGAAGTCCTGGTAATAAAAAGTTATTCATCATTTCATTTTTTCTTGATTCTGGTTGAATAAAGTCAGGATGTTCATTAATATAATCAATTAATTTTTGTGTGTAATTGCTCATTTTAAAGAAGTAAGCTTCTTCCTTTGCTGGTTGACACTCTCTGCCACAGTCTGGACATTTTCCATCTACTAATTGAGAGCTTGTAAAGAAGGATTCGCAAGGAGTACAATACATTCCTTCATAGTGTCCCTTGTAAATATCCCCTTTTTCATATAACTTTTTAAATATTTTTTGTACTTGTAATTCATGGTCTTTGTCTGTGGTACGAATAAATTTATCATAAGAAGTATCCATTAAATCCCAAATCTTTTTAATGTCATCTGCAACTCCATCAACAAATTGTTGTGGTGTAACGCCAGCTTCTTCTGCTTTTAACTCAATTTTTTGTCCATGCTCATCAGTGCCTGTTTGGAAACGAACATCATATCCTTGCATTCTTTTAAATCGAGCAATGCTATCTGCTAAAATGATTTCGTATGTGTTACCAATGTGTGGCTTACCAGATGTATAGGCAATGGCTGTTGTAATATAATATGGTTTCTTCATTCTCTAATCCTCCACTTCGTACAGGGTCCTATATGAGTACCTGCATTATTTCTTTTTCCTTGTAAGTACAGTTTCCACTTACAAAACGCTACATAGCTTTCATTATAGTATATTATAACCCTATTGTCTATTTTTTTTCCATTCATATTTATTCTATCTTTTAAATATGATAGGAATAGAAAACTAAGATAGGAGTTGTTATGAAATTACATCATTCAATACAAACATTTATAAATCGTATCAAACACACTTGTTTTGAGAAACGCAAGTCATTTTCCTTGCTTCTTTTATTTGCCTTCTTTTTTGCTTTCATTATTACAATTGGAATTAGAAATTGGATCAATGTGAATCCGTTATCCACAGAGGTGGACCATAAACTGCCTACGTCATCCACAAGTTCCAATGATTCCTCCACTAAGAAAGAAACCATTGAAACGACAGACAAAGACAATGCTGTATCGGAATTTACTACATTTACCGACCAACTGTTTTGCCAATGGCTTTCTGGCAGTACACTAGACTTACATTATGTACTTGCTACCCCTGAAAACTATAATATCACTCCTACTTCCATTACCCTTGGAACTACTTCCCCTAAGGATATTACACAGTATTATGAACAACTTACAAAGGATTTGGAACGATTACTATCTTTTGATAAAAACACACTTACAAAAAACGAACAGCTAACTTTTGATATTTTACTTTCTTACTTACAAACAGAGCTTAGTGTAAAAGAGCTTTATTTATACAATGAACCACTTGGCTCTGTCACTGGAATTCAAGCTCAACTGCCAATTTTATTAAATGAATATCGTTTTTATACGAAAGATGATGTTACTACTTACTTACAACTACTTCCAACCATAGTTTCTTACTTTAATAGTATTTTAGAATTGGAAAAAGAAAAGGCAGAAGCTGGATTATTTATGAGTGATGCTTTACTTGAACGTATTATTGCACAATGTCAGCGATTTATTGAACAACCAGAAGAAAATGTGCTTATCACTGGTTTTGAAGAACATTTATTACAAGTTTCTAATTTAACCCATGAGGAAAAAAATGATTTTATCAACGAAAATAAAAATCGTGTCTTATCATTTGTTATTCCTGCTTACAAAACATTAATTGATGGATTGACTCAGTTAAAGGGACAAGGAACTATGGAAGGTCTTTGCCATACTCCTAATGGAAAACAATACTATGAGTACTTAGTTGCATCTGGAACTGGTACAAGTAAGTCTATGAAAGAATTAAAACAAGCGATTCATGAACAGATTTATGAAAATTTATCTACAATGTATCAGGCATATGACAATATCCCAAATGCAGAAACCTTACTTGAAGACTATTCCTACCCTCTTACAGAACCATCGGAAACACTTGAATATTTAAAGCAGTCCTTATCTACTATATTTCCAACAGGGCCAGACGTTTCTTATACAGTAAAATATGTTCCTGACTCCTTGGAAGATTTTTTAAGCCCTGCGTTTTATCTTGTCCCTCCCCTTGATAAAATGGAGGATAATGTGATTTATATTAATGGAAAAGAAGGAGTGGATTTAAATAAACTATATCCTACCATTGCCCATGAAGGTTATCCTGGACATTTATATCAAACAACTTATTTTAATGGTGTAAATACTTGTAATCTACGACGTTTGATGAGCTATCCTGGATATACAGAAGGCTGGGCTACTTATGTGGAACATTTGTCTTATTTTATGTTAGACGATTTTGATTCTAACTTAGCCTCTGCTCTATCTAATAGCAGTATGGCTACCTTGGGAATTTATGCATTAATGGATATTGGAATTCATTATGATGGTTGGAGTATAAACGATTTAAAGGAATTTATTAAGGATTATTTTTCCATTGGAGATTCTACTATCATAGAAGAAATCTACTATACTATTGCAGAAAGCCCAGCAAACTACTTAAGTTATTATGTTGGTTGTTTGGAGATTTTGGAATTAAAAGAACTAATGAAGTCTATCCAAGGAGATAACTTCTCATTAAAAGAGTTTCATACTAAATTATTAAATATCGGACCTGCACCATTTTCTGTTATTGAAGACTATATGACAAAATCTAACCAGTAGCTTTATTAAGAAAACATTTTCTTAAAACTAAGAAAAACTAGAGAAACTTCATTATTATGGTTTTCTCTAGTTTTTCAGCCTAACGATATTTTCATTTTATTTTCTATTTTTCCTATTCTTTATCTTATCAAAAATAAATAATGCAATCAATACCACAATGACATCTTTACAAAGTGCAAATGCCCAAATAATTAATTGTATGATATATACATAAATATAAGTTAAAATATCCATACGCCCTCCTATTATTTTATTATTTTATTTATTAATGTATATTTATACTATATATATTTTACTATGCGTATTAATGCTATGTGTATTCACTATTCTATATTTTATTGCTATTATCTCATTTTCATAACCTACTGTCAACAGACGTTATAAAAACTCCCCTTGAATTCTATCTTCTTTCTATACTATAATATAAGGAAATTATGATACATGGAGGTCTTTATGAAATTAGAAAAAGGTTGTATTCATATTTATTGCGGTGATGGAAAAGGAAAAACAACTGCTTCCCTAGGATTAGCACTTCGTGCGAGTGGAAATGGACTGAAAGTCTTAATTGTTCAATTTTTAAAAGGACAACCAACTGGTGAATTAACTACCTTGGCTCTCATTCCTAATATTTCTGTTATTCGTATTCCTCAAAGTGAAAAATTCACCTTTCAAATGACTAACGAAGAGCTGTCACAATTAAAAGAAACTCAAACAAAAGCTCTACTATCTGCATTTTCACAGGTAACAGCTTATGATTATGATATGCTTATTTTAGATGAATGTTTAGGTGCGTTATCTACCAATACACTAGATTATGAAATTTTGAAACAACAAGTGTTAAATAAACCAGAACACTTAGAACTTGTTCTTACTGGACGTAACCCAGATGAATGGTTACTTTCTATTGCTGATTACGTATCCGAAATTCAGGCAGTAAAACACCCTTATGAAAAAGGCGTATCTGCTCGTAAGGGAATTGAAATGTAATAAAATTTTTTATTATTATTTAAAATTATTAGAGCTAAAAATAGGCGTATTCCCTAACTATTCCTACTAAAAAAGTAACATAGTACTTCGGTCATACGCCTATTTATATTTATTTAGAACAATATTTTTTCCTAATTCTACCAAGAAAACTACTTATTTTTCTTCCGTCTTATTTGCTTTTAGGACTCTTTCTTTTTGTATTCCTCCTCAAAATAGTCAATTAAATTGATTAATGCATCGCCAAGTACATCGATTTGCTCTGGTGATAAGTTTTTTATAACACCAGTAATCATTTTATCATGAAAAGCTTTGTGATGAAGAAAGGCATCTTTTCCTTTGTTTGTTAGTTGGATAAATACTACACGCTTGTCCTTTTCTCCACGCTTTCGCTCTACATATCCTTTTTTTACTAAACCATTCATTGCAATAGTTAATGTACCTACGGTGACAAATAATTCTTTAGCAATGGTTGACATATTTTTTGGTTCTTCCATTCCTATCACGTCAATGATGTGCATATCATTGCTAGTAAGGTCTGAAAACTTATCCACATTTAAACATCGATTTTCAATATCCATAATACGATTAAATGCATAAACTAATGCTTTGTTTAGTTTCTCGTAATGTTCCAAGTTTCTTCCTCCCATTTATTATGTTTTAGAAGAACTATTCTACATGTTTCACACAACAAGCTACTGCAAGTGCACCTTTTCCAATATGACAGGCTACATTTAGTGATAATGGGTCCATGTAAAATTCCATATTTGGGAATGCCTCTTTAATTTCTTTTTCCCATTCTGCTGCCTCTTCTTCATTTCCTGCATAGGCAGCTTGTAAACATATATTACCATTGTCATACGCTTCTTTAAAACGACCTTCTAAGTCTTTTTTAATTGCTTCTAACATTGTTTTCTTTGCCGCTTTTTTTCCTCTTACTTTTGCGTAAGCATCTAACTTTTCTCCTTGGATTTGAAGCACTGGCTTTAAGTTTAATACAGTTCCAAGTGCTGCTGCTGTTGCTGTAATTCTTCCACCTTTTTTCAAGTATTTTAAAGTTTCTACGGTGATATAAATGCTTGACTCAAACTTAGTAGCTTCTAAAATATCTTTAATTTCCTCTGCACTCTTTCCTTCTTTTGCAAAAGCAATGGCCTCTAATACAGATTGCCTTTGTGTTACAGAAATTCTTTGATTATTTACTACTTCTACTGCTCCATCATAGTCATTAGAAAGCATAATTGCTGTTTCACAAGTACTGCTTAACCCACTAGACATTGGAATATGAACAATTTCATCATAATCCTTTAAAATACTATCCCATAAATCTGTCACATCTCCAGGAGATGGTTGGGAAGTAGAAATGGTAGCATCTGACTCTAAACGCTTATAAAACTCCTTTTGTGTTAATGTAATATCTTCAAAATAAATTTGTTCATCTATAAAAAATGGCATTGGCAATACGAAAATTCCAAGTTCCTTTGCTTGTTCTTGTGTAATGCCACTATTACTATCGGTTACGATTGCAACTTTTTTCATGTAAAATCCTCACTTTCACTACATGTACTTTCACAATGTGCATTGCACTATGTGTATTGCTACTACATGCATTGCACTATGTGTACTATGTTCTATTGTATCACGTCTGAAAGTAGAAAGACAAGTCTAATTATAAAACTTTTTCTATGATTCATTCTCTTACTCTTTGTTACCATCTTATCTGCAAAACAATTTTTTTATTCTCATATACGTTTTATTCTCATTGCTTTTGCTACTTCGGATATAACAAGTATATAATGCATATATATAATACAAGTACATAATACCAAGTATATACATCTATTCCCTATATAACTTCTACACAAGTACTCGAAATGGTTTCATAACTACACCTACTATCTTCCATGCAAGCCTCTTCCACATTGGTACTTCTGCTACTGTAATATGCTCTGGTACTTCATAGCTTGATGTATCTAGTACCTTTCTTGTATCCTTTTTTATTACATCAAAATTTTCTTGTAGCTTCCTATTTAGTTGCTTGCTATCAATTACAACCATAAGTTCTGTATCTACATAAGTGCTTCGTAAGTCTAAATTATATGAACCTATAATAGAAATGGTGTCATCAATTAATATGGATTTTCCATGATAAGAATGACCTCCATCATATTCGTATATTTCAACTCCTGTATTTATTACCTTTTCTTTGTTTTGAATATAGTCACTAGAGCCAAAGAAATTATCTCCATTTTCTACGGAATTTGTCAAAAGCTGAAACGAAATGTTTTGTT